>CANRMG010000082.1 GCA_947631675.1 uncultured Oscillospiraceae bacterium | reverse complement strand
CGGGCTTGTCGATGGCCTGAAATTCCACCCGCACGCCGCTGTTGATCAGATACCGGCGGATCATGAACGCGTGGTCCCGCTCCTCCTGGGCCTGGACCTCATACCAGTGGGCAAAGCCGTCCAGCCCTTCATCGGCATAGTAATTGGCAAAATCCAGATAGAGATACGCCGAATAGAGCTCCTTGTTGACCTGCTCGTTCAAAAGTTTCGCGATCTTCTTATCCATGATGTATACCCTCTTTTCTTCTTGAGTATCGCACCCGCATTATACTACCACAGACCGCAGAAAATCAAGAGACTTCGCGGCGCCGGCCCATCTCGTGCCTCTCCCCTTTCAGGCCGGGCAGGGCAGGCCCGTTTAGTTTATAAAAAGTATAAAAATGGTCAAACCGGCAACAAGTTAGAGACTTTTCACAAATTTTACACAAAATTCGTTGACATCTTTTCAATATTATGATACTTTAAGGAAGGAATTTACGGCCGTTGTGTCGGCGGGACAATGCAGAATACCGGGAACCTGTTGGAGCGTTGGTGCTCCGACATAATGACGTTGTGTTGATTTTATGAATCGTTTTTCTGCAAAGTCTGTTGCCGTGATCAGGAGGTCCATCTTCACAGACTGAGCAGAGTTCACGCTCTTGCTCAGTCTTTTTTTACCGGATCGGGCCGTTTTCCGGAAAGCGACAGCTTTAATCTATAATCACCCGAAAGGAGCAATCACATGGAGACGATCATACCGCGCTGGGAATGGAGGACATTCGGAAAGGAATTCGGCGAGGCGGAGGACCGCATCAAGAGCCACCCCGAGGGCAACTTCAAGAGCAGCCGGGAGAAGTACATCCTCTCCCGTAACAGCAATGAGAACTGCAAGATCCGCGACGACCTGATGGACATCAAGAGCCTGCGCCAGGTAAACGAGGACAAGCTGGAGCAGTGGTATCCCACCATGAAAGAGTCCTTCCCCATGACGAAGCAGACCATCGAGGTCCTCTTCCGGGATTTCTTCAAGGTGCCTGTGCCGGAGTTCAAGCGGGACAGCTACACCTATGACCAGTACCTGGAGGAGCTGGTGGCTCCCTGCCCCGATCTGGAGATCGTGGACGTATACAAGGAGCGGCACATCTTCGTCATCAACATGGCCATCGTGGAGATCGCGGAGACCACCTTCAACGGCGTGGCCAACCGCACCGTATGCGTGGAGCACGCCGACCCCGCCAATGTGATGAACACCGTCCGTGAGCTGGGCCTGGAGGGCATGCCCAACATCAACTACATCCGGGCCATGAAGCAGGCCGTGGGCATGGAGGCTTGAGCGCCATGAGCAGAAAAGCGATCATCGACATCGGCTCCAACTCCATCAAATTCTTCGTGGGCGAGCTGGCCGCGGACGGCACCATCCAGACCGTCATCGACACCAACGACATCGCCCGCCTGGGCGAGGGTCTGGACAAGACCGGCATGATCGGCCCCGAGGCCATGGAACGCAACGTGGCGTCCGTGGCCGCCTTCCAGAAGAAGGCCGTGGAGGCCGGCGCGGAGCAGATCGTGGCCGTGGGCACCATGGCCCTGCGCACCGCCTCCAACAGCGGCGAGTTCGTGGAAAAGGTAAAGCAGGCCTGCGGCGTCGAGGTGAGGATCATCCCCGGCGAGGAGGAGGCCCGGCTGTCCTATCTGGCCGTGCTGTCCGGCCTGGCGCTGCAGGACGGCGAGTTGGTGGTCTTTGACACCGGCGGCGGCAGCACCGAGTTCATCTTCGGCAAGGGCAGCGAGGTCCAGAAGCGCTTCAGCGTCAACCTGGGCTCCGTGCGCATCACCGAGAACTATCTCTGCTCCGACCCGGTCACCGCCGACGAGGTGAAGGCCGCCAAGGCCCAGATCGACAAGGAATTTGCCGCCGCCGGCGTCACCGGGCACCCGGTGCAGGTCGTCGGCATGGGCGGCACCGTCACCAGCATGGGCGCGGTGAAGCACAAGATGGTCAAGTACGACCCCGACGTCATCCAGGGCTCCACCCTCTCTGTGGCGGACGTCCGGGCCCAGATCGACGACTACAGCGCCCGCACCGTGGAGCAGCGCCGCTCCATCCCCGGCCTGCAGCCCAAGCGGGCGGACGTGATCCTGGCCGGCGCCTGCATCCTGGACGTGATATTGGAGCGGCTGGGCGCCCCGGAGCTGACCATCAGCGACCGCGGCCTGCGCCACGGCCTGGCATTCGACCTGTTCAAGGGCGGGTGCTGATACTTCCCCCACATGCAATAACCTTACATATTTTATTTAGGAGGAATACACATGAAAAAGTTCATCGCTCTGACCCTCGCGCTGATGATGGTCTTCACCCTGTGCGTGTCGGTAAGCGCCGCGGAGGAAGAGGGCCCTGCCTGGGAGCCCGACAAGCCCATCACCATCCTCAACTACGTGGACTCCGGCGGCGGCATGGACGTGGCCACCCGTGAGTTCGCCAAGGTCGCCGAGAAGTACACCGATGCCACCTTCGTAGTGGACAACAAGCCCGGCGCCGGCGGCATGACCTGCATGGACTACGTGCTGGATCAGCCGGCCGACGGCTACCTGATCTTCGCCGGCACCATCTCCAACATCGCCTACCTGGTGTCCAACGAAGAGGATCTGGATCACTACGTCTGGGGCTTTGAGTGGATCGAGAACATCATGGCCGACCCCATGTGCATCATTGTCCGCCAGGATGAGAACATGACCCTGGACGAGCTGATCGAGGACTCCAAGGGCGGCAAGCAGATCTGGGTGGGCCCCTCCACCGGCGGCATCAAGCACGTCATCGGCATGAAGTTCTGGGACGCGCTGGGCATCGATCCCGAGACCACGCAGTGGGTGCCCTTTGAGTCCGGTCCTCTGGCCATGACCGCGCTGCTGGGCGGCCAGGGCGTCGCCTCCGTGGGCAATCCCTCCGACGTGGAAGGCCGCGAGCTGAAGAACCTGGTCATCGCCACCCATGAGAAGCTGGCCAAGTATCCCGACGTGCCCAACTTTGCGGACCTGGGCTTCCCCGAGCTGGATGACGTCTCCATGTGGCGCGGCTTCGCCGTGAAGGACGGCACGCCTCCCGAGATGATCGAGTGGTTCCAGGATCTGTACGCGAAGGTCAGCCAGGATGAGGAATGGATCGAGTTCTTCAACGAGCGCTCCATCGCCGTGAAGAATGAGACCACCGAGGCCTTCGAGGCGCAGATCAAGATCGACATCGAGGACAACATGAAGACCCTGAAGAGCCTCGGCATGATCGACGAGGATTACGAGGGCTAAATCGTTAACGCCGGCCGGCCGCCGCGTGCGGCCGGCCGCTTCCCACATGCGAGAGAGAGGTGAACCACTTTTCCATGGAGGATTTCGCGAAAAAACTGGCTGACGTGAATGCGCTTTGGTTCCTTGCCGTCATGGCGGTGGTGCTGGTAGCGCTGTATTTCCTCTTCCGGGCTATCCCCAGGACAAAGCCCTACACCGGCCAGCTCCTGCTCATCAGCGCCTTCTGCTACATCGCGCTGGTGTTTTTCCTGCTGACGTTTTCCTTTAAGGTATCCAAGCTGGCGACCGGCGCCACGGCCCGCACGATGCCGCGGGTGTGGATATTCCTGCTGGCCCTGTCCTCGGCGCTGTCCGTATGGGGCATCCTGCGCGGCAAGGAGGATCCGGACAAGCCCATGGGCCGCGTAGGCCTGGTGGCGGCGGTGCTGATCGCGGCCATCGCCAGCGTGGCGCTGTTCAATTACATCGGCTATTATCTCAGTTCCGCCATCTTCCTGGTATTCACCATGGCGCTGCTGGGCGAGCGGAACCCTGTGAAGCTGATCGCCATTCCGGTGGGCTGGGTCCTGCTTACTTACTTCGTGTTTTACAAGCTGCTGTATATCACCCTTCCGGTGGGCAGCCTGTTCCAGTCGCTGTTGGGCTGAAAGGAGCGGTGACAAATGAGTGAATTATTCGGCTACATCGCCTACGGCTTTCAGACCATCGCCGGCGTCACGCCGCTGCTGCTCATCGCCATGGGCGTGTGCGTGGGCATTCTGGGCGGCGCCATCCCCGGCATCTCCCCCTCCATGGCGGTGGCGCTGCTGCTGCCCATGACCTATTCCATGTCCTCCGCCGAGGCGCTGATCCTGCTGGTGTCCATCTACATCGGCGCCAACTATGGCGGCTCCATCACCGCCGTGAGCATCAACACCCCCGGCACGCCCTCCGCGGCGGTCACCGCCTTCGACGGCTATCCCATGGCCATCGGCGGCCGGGCCGGCGAGGCCATGGGCATATCCCTGTGGGCGTCCGTGTTCGGCGGGCTCATCGGCATCGTCATCCTCATCTTCTTCGCCGTGCCTCTGGCGAAGGTGGCGCTGAAGTTCTGGCCGTCGGAGTATTTCGCCCTGTGCATCATGGGCCTGACCACCGTGGCCACCCTGGGCGGCGACGCCTGGCGCAAGGCGCTGGTGGCGGTGTTCATCGGCCTGCTCATCAACACCATGGGCATCGACCCTGTGCTGGGCGTGAAGCGGTTCACCTTCGGCATCACCCGCCTGTACGACGGCGTGGCGATGGTGCCCGTGCTGATCGGCCTGTTCGCCCTGGGCGAGGTGTTCAGCAACCTGGAGCACTACGACAAGAATGCCGCCAAGTTCCAGGCCATCTCCTACAAGTTCCCGCCCATCAAGTACTACTGGAAGCTGAAGTGGAGCATCATCCGCTCCGGCCTGGTGGGCTGCCTCATCGGCATTTTCCCCGGCGCCGGCGGCACCATCGCCTCCTTCCTGGCCTACGACGTGGAAAAGCGGTGCAGCAAGCACCCGGAGATGTTCGGCAAGGGCGCGCCGGAGGGCGTGGCCGCGGCGGAGGCGTCCAACAGCGGCTCCGTGGGCGGCGCCATGGTCCCCCTGCTGAGCCTGGGCATTCCCGGCTCCTCCACGGCGGCCGTTCTGGTGGGCGCGCTGATGATCCACAACCTGGCCCCCGGCCCGGAGCTGTTCACCAAGAACCCGGACGTTGTCTACGGCGTGTTCGCGGCCATGTTCGTGGCTACGGCCATGATGCTGCTCATCGGCACCTTCGGCAGCAAGCTGTGGGTGCGGGTCACCGGCATCCCCAAGACCATCCTCTACCCGCTCATATTCACCTTCTCCATCCTGGGCAGCTACGCCGTGTCCAAGTCCATGTTCGACGTGGTCGTGTGCCTGATCTTCGGCGTGGTGGGCTGGCTCATGAAGCATTACGGCTTCCCCGTGGCCCCTGTGGTGCTGGGCATCGTGCTGGGACGGCTGATGGAGCTGAACTTCAGCCAGGCGCTGATGGTAGGCGGCGTGGAGTCCTTCTATACCCGCCCGCTGACGCTGGTGCTGCTGGCCATCTCCATAGTCGCTGTGGCCTGGCCCATCATCTCGGAGCGAAAGAAGGCCAAAAAGCAAGCGGCGTCCTCCGGGGAACATCCTCAGGAGTGACGACATATACATATGCAGAGGAGCGACGGTTTTCTCCGCCGCTCCTGACTGTTTACTCTTTTTAGGGGGTGAGAAAGGATGGATGGGCTGTTTGCCGCCATGCGGGAGCTGACCCTGGGCTCCACGGCGCTGCGCATGGCGCTGGCGGTGATCTTCGGCGGCGCCATCGGCCTGGACCGGGAGTATAAACGCCACCCGGCGGGCTTCCGTACATATATGCTGGTGTGCCTGGGCGCCGCCACGGCGGTCATGCTGGGACAGTATGAATACATGATGGTGACCACCCGCTGGGCAGAGACGTCCAAGCTGGTCGGTCTGAGCACGGACGTATCCCGCTTCGGCGCCCAGGTCATCAACGGCATCGGCTTTTTGAGCGCGGGCACCATCCTGGTGACGTCCCGCAACGAGGTCTACGGGATGACCACAGCGGCCTGCCTGTGGGCGTCGGCCTGCATGGGCCTGGCCATCGGCGCGGGCTACTATGAGTGCACGATCATCGGCTTCGCGTTCATCTTCCTGGCGGTGAAGGTGCTGCCCGGCGTAGAGAACAAGATACTGCTCAACTCCAGGAACATCACGTTCTGCGTGGAGTGCGGCAGCATGGCCGACCTGCAGGAGATCATAGACTGCATCCGGCGCCACAACGCGGTCATCAACACCATCGAGCCGGAGACCAACCGCACGAACGACGCGGGCGTCGCCTTCATCATATCCGTGCGCATGCCGAGAAAGTATGTCCGTTTCAAGCTGATGAGCGAGTTGACCGCCATGAAATGCGTGGATGGGATCGAAGAGGTCTGAGGAGGTGGGAGCATGTTGAAATTTTTGGATCCGCTGCGGGACCTGGGCACGCTGTCCGTCCTGGTGCGGCTGACGCTGGCGCTGCTATGCGGAGGCGCTATCGGCATCGAGCGCTCCCTGAAGCGCCGGGCGGCCGGCTTCCGCACCCATATCCTCATCTGCCTGGGCGCCGCCATGACTACGCTGACCAGCCAGTACATGTATCTGACGCTGCACCTCTACACCGACATCGCCCGGCTGGGCGCGCAGGTGGTGGCGGGCGTCGGCTTCATCGGCGCCGGCACCATCATCGTCACCCGCCACCGGCGGGTAAAGGGCCTGACCACGTCGGCGGGCCTGTGGGCCGCGGCGATCATCGGCCTGTGCTGCGGCGCGGGCTACTTCGAGGGCGCGGTGCTCGCCACGGTGTTCATCCTGCTGTCGGAGCTGGTGTTCTCCCGGCTGGAGAACAAGATCATGAACAACACCCGCCAGATGGGCCTGCGCGTCCAGTATGAGACGCCGGCGGCCCTGGCCCTGGTGGTGCAGTATTTCCGGGACTACGACCTGAAGATCGAGCAGCTGGACATCGCCAAGGACGGTCCCCAGCCGACGGCCAACTTCACGCTGGTACTGCACCGGAAGGCCCGGATGCAGGACGTGATCCAGGACCTGCTGGAGATGAAAGGCGTCGTGGGCGTGAAAAAGACCTGAGCGGTATCGCGCCGCTGTATCACGAAATAAAAAAACAGCCGGCCGGGACAAGTATCCCGGCCGGCTGCCGCTGCTTTATGTATTTTCCTTATTCGGCCTTTCCCTCTTTTTGGCTGTGGAGGGTATCGGCGATCTGCTGTACCCGCTCGTCGGTGAGGGTGAACTTCTTCACGAAGAAGATGAACGCCACCGTGAGCCCCAGGATGGGCAGGATGGTCATTAAAAGCCGCAGGCCCAAGATGGTGGACGCGCTCTGGGCCACCGCCGCGCCGGTCTCGGAGCTGTCCCCCACCAGGCCGATGAGGTCCAGGCCGATGCCGGTGATGAACACCGCCACGCCGGAGGCCGCCTTCACCACGAAGGTCTGCATGGAGAAGATGACGCTCTCCTCCCGCCGGCCGGTCTTCAGCTGGCCGTAGTCCACGGAGCTGGACAGAAACACCGTGGTCAGCACCGTCAGGATGCCGTTGGCGGCGAACACCAGCGCTCCGCACAGGCACAGCAGGATGATGTTGGAGCCCAGGCCCAAAAAGCACACCGCCAGGATCAGGGCGTAGCCCGCCATGGCCATGGTCAGCGCCACCTTAAAGAGGCTGGTGTTGTCCAGCTTCTTGTGCAGCAGCGGGTACACCACCATCATGCCCAGTATCTGGCATGCCCCGCCCACGGTGGTGAACAGGGTGTAGCTGCCCATCCAGCCGGCGCCGCCGAAGTCGTACTTGAAGAAATAGATCACCAGGTTGCTGGTCAGGTACAGCGCCCCGTTTATCATCAGGATGGCCAGGACCGTTATCATGGCCTGGTCGTTGCGGAACAGGGCCTTGAACATCTCCCCCACGGAGGAGGTCTGCATCCTGCCCACGTCGTGCTCGCGCACCTTGGCGCAGCAGAAGATCTCCGCCAGCACGAACACCGCCGCCACGATCAGGGCGATACGGCCGAAGCCCACCCGCTCGTTGCCGCTGCCCAGGGCCGCCACCGCCAGCAGCGTGCCCACCTGGATGACCGCCGAGCCCACGCCCGCGCAGGTACGGCCCACCACGGACAGGTTCTCCCGGTCCTTGGGGGTGTCGGTGACGGC
>CANRMG010000081.1 GCA_947631675.1 uncultured Oscillospiraceae bacterium | reverse complement strand
TTTTCGAGTCTTCTTCGCGCCCGTCCGCCAACAACGGAATCTACATTCCGTTGTTGAGGCACGAAGAAAACTTCTTCGGGCACGATTCGATGTGTAGATTATAACGCCCCTCTACCGCAAAAGCAAGAGGGAAATTAAAAAAAATTACGTTTTTTTCGTGGAAATGTCTGTTAAATCGGCTCGATTTTGTGGTATTTTCACGTTTTTTCGCCTGGCTTCCCCCGATCGCAGCAGGACTGCACCCCCCAGACGGCGGGCGTTCGACAGAATTTTGATTATGTTATCCGGCTCCCGTCCGCCCCTTTTACCTATTCCAATAAGGGCAGGGCGTCCATCTGCTCCCGCTGCTCATGATAGCTCCGGGCGGTGTAGATCCGCGTGGTCTCCACGCTGGAGTGGCCCAATATATCGGCCAGGCGCACCAGGTCGCGGTACATATTATAGTACGTGCGCGCGAAAAGATGCCGCAGGTTGTGGGGGAACACCTTCCCCAGCGGCACCTCCGCCCGCCGCGCCAGGGCCTTCATCCAGCGCCAGACGTTGCTCCGGTCTACCGGCCGCCCCGACCGCGTTACGAAAACCGGCCCCCGCCGGATGTGCCGCCCCGCGCAGTAGGCCAAAAGCCGCGTACACAGGCGTTTTGGCAGCAGGATCAGGCGTATTTTGCCCTTGGAACGTATCTCCGCCCGGCCCTGGCGCAGGCTCGTCACGGTGATGGCCCCCAGTTCGCTCACCCGGATGCCCGTGGCGCAGACCGTCTGCACCAGCAGCGCCAGCCGCTCGTCCCCCGTCCGCCGGGCCGCGTCCACCAGGCGCTCATATTCCCCCCTTTCCAGCTCCTTCTCCTCCCGCAAAAAGGCCGCCCGCTGGACCTTCAGGAACCGCAGAGACCACTCTCCCGCCCCCGCCCAGCGCAGAAAATGGTTCACCGCCGCCAGCATGGCGTTTGTTGTGGCGGGGGCGTAACCCTCCTGCTGCAGGGCCTTTTTGAAGGCCACGAGCTGGCCTTTCTCGCGCAGCTCCCCGCCGCAACGGCGCCCCAGCGCCCGCACCGCGCGGATGTACTTGGATATGGTCTGGGGCGCGCACTCCCGCGCCTCCAGATAGCGGCGAAACGCCTCGAACACAGGCTCCGTCAGGGTGATCATGGTCAGTCGTCCTCCTTGATGTATTTTTATGCAGAGCTATAGTTTGGGCAAAAATGGCGCCCATTATGTGCATAACTATCCATTTATTTAGGATATATGTGCATATTTCGCCGTATTTCCCGGTAAATCATGAATATTTCATGCATATCCGAAAAACGGCGCAAAAAATACGCCCCCGACATGAAGTCGGGGGCGTATTCGCCGCGGTGGAGGAGACATTGACAAAACGGGGTCTGCATTCATCGAAAGCAGCTACGGCTTCAGCCGCCTCCGCTCTGTATACTTGCGTCAATTATAGAAGTTATTCCCGCCGTTGTCAAGAAGATTTTGTGCAGTTTGTTTTAATCCCGCCGTTCATGGCCCGCCCGCGTGCACAGGATGTCCACGGCGTCTGTGATGACCGACGGCAGCGGAAGGCCCATCAGACCGGCGTTTTCCACGATGGAGATCAGCTCGTTGGCCCCGAAGCCGATCACCACGCCGTCCCGGATGTAGCTGGTGCCCAGCAGGATGTCCAGGCGGCAGGCGATGAATACGAACAGGATGATCATCCCCTTGCGGCACAGGCCCTTGAAGCCCGCCCGGGATTCCAGCGCCCCGCCCTCGGACTTGCCGGAGGCGTGGAACACCCCCGCCACGATGAGGCCCGTGATGTAATCGATGGCCATGAAGGCCAAAAGCGTGATGACCGCCGCGTCCCACCCGCCGAAACAGGCCGTGATCGCCGCGCCCACGGCGCCCACAGCGGTGCAGACCCTTGTTTTCATTTTATTCACCCTTTCTCGTATATTACATAACGCCGAATTTTTATGTGTTTATTGCGCATATTTTTCCATTACCACACGTTTACGCGCCTGTAAGACGAATTTTCATCCATTGACGCACCTTCGTATACCGTGCACGCCGCGCCGGGCTTGCATGGTCTTTTGCGCCCTGTGCGCAGGATATATACGCAGCAGCTGAGCAGCTCGTCCCCGTCGCCGATGTAGATCGGCATGCAGTAACGGCAGCCCTCGCAGCCGGCTCTGTCCTTCCTCTCGCTCATACCGCGCCCTCCAATGCCTTTATCCGCCGCTCCAGCTGTTTTATTTTCAGATGGAGCATCGGGACGATCTCTGCATAACCTATGCTCATGTTTCCCGTGCCGTCCTGTCCGTCCAGCGCCGCCACGTCCGCTCTCGTCATACCGGCCCTTTCCATGGCAGCCTCCATCTCCTGCGCGACGTAGCCGCTGTGCAAAGGCTTGTCCTCAGATTCTCCCCGGTATCTGAATACGACCGGCGACATCTCGTCCACGAGACGGGTGAACTTCTCGTCCATCTGCGCTATGTCCTTCTTTATGTCCCGGTCGGAGCCATACACGGGGGATTTGGTCATCTTGATGGTGTAGTCGTTCCCGCAGTTGATGGCCACGTTGCACTCATACCCAAGCACGGCGCAGGGCTTGCCGCTGAAAAGATAATCCGCTTTGCTGGCGTAGACCAGAGGCACATCCTGCTCAAATTCAAGGCCGCCATACAGCGTGTATGAACTTACAGAGCCGGTCCCTGTTCCAAGAATTATATCCTGCGCCGACATAGTCCCCTCACACCACGCGCCGCCTATAAAATGCGCTCTCCGCGCGGTCAGGTTGCCATACCGGTCTATCGTGAGATTGTCGCTGTTGCACACGAGCGTGTTGCTGTTGAAGGTGATACCGCCGCCGTTGAATGTAAGCGTGCCGCCTGAAATGGTCACGTCTGTGTCGTCGTCGGCAAAGGACTGCCGCACGTCGGACATATCTATGCTGCCGCCGCTGCCGTTGGACAGCCTGATGTACGCCGTCCCGCCCAGGGAGCCGGTGACGCTCAAAGTGATGTCGTTCTCGGTCTGTTCTATCCGGCTGACCCGGCCTTCCAGGCCGCTCACCGTGCTGGAAAGGCTGGTCGCCGTCTGCTCCACGACGCTGAGCCGCCCGTCGTAACCGCTCACGGTGCTGGATATACTGCCCAATGTAACCTTCATTTCAGCCACGTCGCCCTGCATGCCCTCGACGCCGATCTTTATCTCCTCGCTGGTCTTTTCGATATAGCTGCGCGCCTGGGCCAGCTTCCGCTCGATCTGGCGCATGGTGGGCTCCTCCACGGCGTACTCATGGTCCATTTCACCCTCCGTCGGCGCGGAGATCTGCCCCAGGTGCCCGGACCCCAGCGTCATCTGCCGGCTGGCCAGAAGAGAATACGTGCCCTTCACGGTCACGCCGTCCCCCAGCTCCGCCGCCGGGTCCATCACCGCGTTCTCCGCTGTGTAGCCGGGGTAGCTCCTGCCGCCCAGCTGCGTCAGCAGCGCGTCCGCCATGGCCTGGGTCCCGTAGGGACAGTCGATCTCCATCATGTACCCGGTCATATCCCCCGCCCGGTACTCGTGCTCCTCATCCACCACCAGGGCGATGCCGTCCACCGCCCGGGTCTGCCCGTAGCTCTCATAGCGGCTCACCCGCCGCCCGATGTACTGTTTCCCGTTCATATCAGTATCCTCACGCCTCCCATGACGATGGCGTCCCCCTCTTCCTCGATGAGATAGTGGGTCTCCGGCGGCATGGACCCAAACAGGGGTATGAGCAGCAGCTTCCCCGCCGCCGTCACGATCCAGTTGCCCCCGTGGGCCGCCGCGATGTATCCCAGCACCTCCCGCATGGTGTATATCCCCGCCGGGTAGTCCACCGTGTAAGAGCTGTTGAAGGCGCACCGCTCGTCCAGCTCCGTGCCCATGGCCGCCGCGATGACCTGGGAGGCCCGCTCCATGGTCATGGGAAAGGCGTCCTCATCGGCGGGCGTCCAGGTCCGCTCCGCTTTCAGCATCACATCGTAGCAGGTGACGGTCATCTTCCCGTCCTGCTCCACCCGCTGATCCACCCAGAACACGCCCAGAGGCACCCAGTCCGTCTCCCCAACGTCCCTGGCGTAAGCCAGGACCTGGGCCATGCGGGGCGGCGCCTGGATAGGCAGGAACGTCATGGTGAACGAGGCGCAGGCGGTGTTCCCTATCCCCGGCGCGTCAAAGATCGCCTGATCGAGCTCGGCGCTCTCGATCCGGTCCATGCCGTAGGTCACTCCGGCCACGTCCACCATATATTCCCGGTCTGATACTATCTTCATATGGGGTCCATCCCTATCATGTTGAAGCTCAGGCTCTCGTACCGCTCCTCCGCCTCGTTCCATCGGCCCACGGACAATGAGCCCTTGCCCACGTAGAACCGCCCCTCCCGCCAGGTGCCGTAGTACGGCGAAAGGTACCGCAGCGTGAAGGGCTTCCCCAGGGCCACGATCTGGAGGATCGTGCTCATCTCCTCCTGGGTGAGCCACGTGGCCGTGTAGGAGAAGGACTCCACCGTGAACATGGCGCTGGCGTACAGCGACCCATCCAGCATCCGGGTGGAATCCTCCGTGTAGGTGGTCTCGAAGTCGTATCCCAGCCCCTCGTCGGGCTGGCGGATGACCGTGCCGTTCAGCCTGATATATTCCTGCGCCATAACTCAGCCTCCCAGCATGAAGGGATTCTTCCCTGTTTTCAGCCGCTGCGCCTGGCCCAGGCTGAGCACCTTCTGGAACAGCACCTTCCCGTCCAGCTGGCCGATGAAGGTATAGGTGCTCTCGCCCTGGCCCATGCCGGCCGGGCCGCCGCCCAGCAGCTGTCCCAGGGCCCGGGCCGCTTCCGCTATGCCGCGGCTCTCCGCGCTGGCCCGCTCCGCTTGGGGCGGTATCACCGTTCCCGACGCCATTGCCGGCATGGGCATGGCCAGCCCCTCCAGCGCAGCCGGTATCCGGCCCAGCCTGTCCGCGATCTCCTCCAGGGCCCTGGCGATTTTCCCCTGACCCATGATCCCGGCCAGCCTCACGGCCACCGCGTCGATCCACTCCGTATGCCGTTCCAGGGGCACGATGGCCTCCCGGCCGGCCTCTCCCGCCCCAAAGAGCGTGGCCCCGTCCACGATGCCGCCTCTGGCATACCACTGTATGCTGAAATGGGGCACCGACGGCGGGCTCAGGGAGAACTTGCCCGTGACCGACAGGTGGGGCAGCTTCAGCTTCGGCAGGCTCCAGCTGAAATTAAAGCAGCCCTTGATCTTCTCGATGACCTCCTCCACCTTCTTTTTGGCGCTCTCCAGCTTGTTCTGGATGGTGGAGCGTATGGACTCAAACACACCGGCCACCTTCTCCTTGGCAGCTTCCACCTTTTGCTGGATGGTGGAGCGCATGCTCTCAAAGAGGGACGCAGCCCGCTCCTTTGCAGCGGTGAGCTTCTCCACGATGCCGCTTTTGATCTGCTGGAACCGGGTCAGCACCTGTTCCTTTGCCTGCTCCGCCTTCTCCTTGATCCTGTCCCGGATGGTGGTGAATATGGTCACGGCCTTCTCCTTCAGCGCCGTCGCCTTTTCGGAGATGGTATTTTTGATGGCCTCCCATTTCTCCCCGGTCCAGGCTTTGATCTTGTCCCAGTTCTCCCGGATGGTCTTTCCCACGGCGAAAGCGCCCGCCGCGGCCTCATTGTCCGTGGCCTGGAACGCCTCGTTCACCTCGTCGGGCATATCGTGGGCCCGTTTCATAGCCCCCACGAACATGGCCCCCGCCCCGGCTATGAAGGCCGGCGCCCAGGAGCCGGTGAACAGGCTGATGGCCGCCCCGATTTCCAATATCCCCGTCTGGAGCGTTCGCATGGCCTCGGCAGTCAGCTCCCCGCTGCGCTTCCAGTCCCGCAGGGCCAGCACCACCGAGCCGATGCCGCCTATGGCCAGCGTCACCGCCACGCCCTTGGGCCCGAACGCCATGAGCGCTCCCGTGGCCGCCGTTGCGATGCCGCCCAGCAGGGTGAGTATATTTTTGAGCCCGATGCCGTTTGTCCAGGCATCCAGATAGCCCTTCACCGCCAGCACCGCCCCGCCGATGGCAAGGCTCAGCCCCAGGGCGGTCTTCATATCCGCGCCGAACCGCCGGGCGATCTTCCATGTGGCCAGCGCCGCGCCGATGGCCCCGGCGTACCAGAGAATATCGCTGAGGAGGGTCCGTATCGCCTCGACGTTCTCGATGGGCACGTCCTCGAAGTACTCCTCCAGGTCCCCGCCGCCGGAGCCGCCTCCCCCGCCACTGCCGCCGGAGGCGGTCTTCCACAGGTTCAGCTCGTCCAGCCCCGACAGGTTGTTTACCAGCTTCCCCGCCGCTTTGGACCCGGCCTTTATGCTCTTGTTATAATTGTTCTGGCCCACCACCAGCCGCTTATAGGAGCTGGCGCCGCCCAGTACGGCGAAAAACAGCGCGACCATATTGATCACCCTGGCCAGAATGTCGCACAATGCCGCCGCCAGCGGCGCCACCGCGGTCAGCACCGGCACGAACGCCGCCGCCAGTGCGTCCCGCAGTCCCCCCAGGGACGCCTGCAGCGCCCGCACGCTCTGGCCCGCCGCGTCGTCCTCCTGCCGCAGCAGGGCCATGGTGTGGCCCATGCTCTTCAGCTTGTCCGCCGCGCCCCGGCAGGCCTCGCCGTAGGCCTCGATCTCCCTGCGGGCCGCTTCAATGCCCCGGGTGTCTATCTCGCAGCGGATGACCGCCTTCTTCTGCGCCATCACACCTCACCTTTCCTCTATACGAACAGCTCCCTGAGGGCCTCCCGCCGTGCCCGGTCCTCCGCCGTCTCTGGCCGGCGCAGCTCCACCATGGCCCTGTTCGCCTTATAAAACTCCTGTTCCCACTTCTCCAGCTTCTGGCCCTTGGCCCATTTGCGCCGTATGCCCAGGACTGTGGAGAACAGGCTCTCCCCGATCTCCATATAGGCACCCAGGAACGTCCACCAGTGCAGGTAGGGCATGGCCCGCGCCTCGCCGCCCAGCACCCTGTTCACCGCCGGCAGGATCAGTCCCGCGTCCTGCCCCCAGTCCATGGTCCGAGGCTCCTTGCGGCCATTCCCGCCGGGCAGCCCGCCGTCTATGAACGCCGCCGCCTGTTCCAGCGCCTCTTCATACCGCTCCGGCGGGATGTCCCGCCACGTCTCATACACCACCCGCAGGGCTATGGCCGCCTTCTCGTCAGCCTCGTACTGCGGATCCGAAAATATCTGCAAAAGATAAAGAATATCCCGAAAATCCGTTCGGATGGGATAGTCCACATCCCCCACCCGGAGGGATGTGGACAGCTCATAGGGGCTCATTTATCGTATTTCGCCGTGGCCTTTTTGATCTTGGCCAGTTTTTTATCCAGGCGCTTTTTCGTGACGCTCTCGATGAGCGATCCCACGCCCTCCAGCACCTGCTCAAAGAAGAAGTCGCCGTTTTTCGTGACGGTGAGGGGCCCGCAGCGGTCAAAGATCCCCTCGGACACGCTGTACCCAAGCAGGTAGTCGAACTGGCCGGCGATGTCGTCGGCCAGCTTATTCATGGCGGCGATCTGCTCCTCCTCCGGCATGGCCTCGTCAAAGCTGATGCCGCTGAAGAAATCCACCACCGCGCTGTAGCGCTTGAGAATATTGGAGTCGGCGGGGTTGAAGTCGAACCGGCCGATGACCTGGCCCCGCTCGTCCTCCACCTCCACCGTTACGGCTCCGGTCTCTACCCGGAGTTTGGATACATCTGCCATCTTAATCTCCCCCGATCGATAATTGTTTGCCCGTCTATGCCGGCGTTGGCAAAGGCGCTCCCTGCGTCGACAGCATCTCCGGCAAACGTCTTCGCTTCGCTCAGCAATATTTGCTCGGAGACGCTGCCTCCTTGGAACGCCGTCGGCGGGCGGCCCTCACCAGCCCGACGCGCGGACAGAACCGGCAGTGCGCCTGCTTGGCACGTTGTTGAGCGAAGCGAAACGGTGCGCAGGTGTACTGTCGGGCTGTGCCGCGCTATGCCAGCACAGGAAGGGCCGGCC
>CANRMG010000080.1 GCA_947631675.1 uncultured Oscillospiraceae bacterium | reverse complement strand
TACCCGCCCGGCTCATCGGCGCGCGGCCTACCGGCGGTGCCATAGAGGTCATGCTCCTCAAGGACCTGGGAGACAAGCGCTGGGAATGCCTTGTGCGCCCGGGGAAGAAGATGCGCCCCGGCCACCGGGTCATCTTCGGCGGCGGGGAGCTGACCGGCGAGGTGGAGTCCGTGTCCGAGGGGGGCAACCGGATCGTCCGGTTCGATTATGATGGCATCTTCCTGGAGATATTGGAGCGGCTGGGCCGTATGCCCCTGCCGCCCTACATCAAGGAGCAGCTGGCGGACCCGGAGCGATACCAGACCGTCTATTCCAAGCACCCTGGCAGCGCTGCCGCCCCCACGGCGGGGCTCCATTTCACGCCGGAGCTGCTGGATAAGATACGGGCCATGGGCGTGGACGTGCGGTTCGTGACGCTGCATGTGGGTCTGGGCACCTTCCGGCCTGTGAAGGCGGAGGACATCGAGGACCACGAGATGCACTCGGAGTTCTGCACCGTCCCGGCGGACACGGCCCAAGCGGTGAATAAAGCCAAGGCCGCCGGCGGCCGCGTCGTGGCCGTGGGCACCACCAGCTGCCGCACCCTGGAGAGCTTCACCGGGGAGGACGGCGTTCTCCGGGCCGACAGCGGCTGGACGAACATATTCATCTATCCGGGGTATAAGTTCAAGTGCATGGACGCGCTGGTGACCAACTTCCATCTGCCGGGCTCTACGCTGGTGATGCTGGTGTCCGCCCTGGCGGGGCGGGAGAACATTCTGGCCGCCTATAAGGATGCGGTGGAGCGGGAGTACAGATTCTTTTCGTTCGGCGACGCCATGTTCATCCACTGACAGTTAGACGGGCATAAGGCCCATTCGTTACAAAAGGCCGGGAGCGATCCCGGCCTTTTATTTGACATATCCATAAGATATGGTACAATACCCTTTGCATTTTATTTGAGTGAGGACGCCATGTATAAGCTGCTGAAAAAAGACGAGGGCCACGCCCGGCGGGGGGAGTTCACAACGCCTCACGGCACGGTCCATACCCCGGCCTTCATGAACGTGGGCACCGTGGCCGCGATAAAGGGCGGTCTCTCCGCCAAGGACCTGGAGGACCTGGGCTGCCAGGTGGAGCTGTCCAACACCTATCACCTTCATGTCCGCCCCGGGGACGAGCTCATCCGGGACATGGGAGGCTTGCACAAATTCATGGACTGGCACGGCCCTATCCTCACGGACAGCGGGGGTTTCCAGGTCTTCTCCTTGGCGGGCCTTCGGAAGATCACCGAGGAGGGCGTGGCCTTTCAGAGCCACGTGGACGGCCGGCATCTGTTCATCGGCCCGGAGCAGAGCATGCGCATCCAAGCGAACCTGGGCAGCGACATCGCCATGGCCTTCGACGAGTGCGTGAAGATACCGTCTCCCCGGGAGTATTTTGAATCGGCGACCAAGCGCACCTACCGGTGGCTCATCCGGTGCAAAAAGGCGCTGGCGGAGTATAACGCCGCCCCTGACGCGGTCAATCCCGGTCAGATGCTCTTCGGCATCAACCAGGGAGGCATATATCCCGATCTGCGGGTGGAGCACATGAAGGCCATCGCGGAGCTGGACCTGCCCGGTTACGCCATCGGGGGGCTCGCGGTGGGGGAGACCCATCAGGAAATGTACGACATCATCGAGCTTGTCCAGGAGCACATGCCCGCCGACAGGCCCCGGTACCTCATGGGTGTGGGCACGCCGGGGAACATCATCGAGGGCGTCTGGCGGGGCGTGGACCTATTCGACTGCGTCATGCCCGCCCGGAACGGCCGGCACGCCCATCTCTTCACGAAAGCCGGCATCATCAACCTGAAAAATGAAAAGTACGCCCGGGACGAGGGCCCCATCGACCCGGTCTGCGGCTGCCCGGTATGCCGGCGGTACAGCCGGGCCTATGTGCGCCACCTCTTTAAGGCCGGGGAGGCCTTGGGGCTGCGGCTGGCCGCGATGCACAACCTGTGGTTTTACAACAACATGATGGCCGAGATACGCCAGGCCCTGGACGCCGGCGCCTTCGCCGCATACCGGGCAAAATATGCCAAACTTCTTGACACGAGGATATAAACAACATTATAATAATACCAATACTTGTGGAGGTAATCAAATGAAGCTTTCTCGTCTTATGAGGGTCCTGGCCCTTGGACTTATGGTCGCTGTGGCGGCCCTTATGGTATCCGGCTGCGCTCCCGCCGCGGAAGGCGCGGCTGCCGGGACGGATGGCGCCGCTGCCGGCGGCGGTCTGAGCATGATCATCATGATGGTCGCGCTCATCGCGGTGTTCTACTTCTTCATGATCCGCCCGGAGAACAAGCGGAAGAAGAAGGCCCAGGAGATGCGCGACAATCTGTCCGTGGGCGACACCATCACCACCATCGGCGGCATCGTGGGCAAGATCGTCAACGTGAAGGACAACGCCATCGTCATCGAGACCAGCGAGGATCGGGTGCGCATCCAGCTGACCAAGTGGGCCGTGTCCAGCGTGGGAAAGCAGACCGAAGAACCCCAGCAGTGAGCGGCTGAACAAGACAAATAATCCCATCCCCCCGTGAATAGGCTGTACCAGTCTTTTCATGGGGGGATCGTTATGTCGTTTTTGAAGAAGAAGTCGCTTTTGGCCTGCGTGGGTATCGGGACCCTGTGCGCCCTGGCGGTGACGGCGCTGCTGCTGGCGCCCTGCGCCTGGGCTATCCGGGGGGAGCTGCTGCCGGAGAGCGCCGGGTGGCTGTGCGCCGCGGGGAGCGGGGGACTGGGTGTGCTTACGTCTACCGCCGCCATCGTCCGCGTCCGGCGCAGGCAGGCCATGGCCACCGGCGGGGCTATCGGCGGATGCTGCCTGGCCCTGGCGGCCCTTTGCTGCGCCCTGGGCGGGGAGGGATATGGCTTCGGCCTGTGGCTGGGGGCCCTGGCGGCTGCCCTTTTGGCCGGCGGTCTGGCCGGCGCGCTGCTGTCCAGCCGCCGAAAAAGCCCGAAACGGAGACGGCATTAGGCAACATTGATAACTGTTTGTAAAATATTCAAAGTGTAACAAAAAGTTACACTGTCACAATATATCGTTATTGATTGTTACTAACAGCACTAATGATGGGGCGATATTCTGGGGGATTCTGGGGATTAAATTACAAAACGTAACTTTTTTAATAATTTTGTTGACGTAACCACCGTTAAAAGTTACAAAATTTACATTTTTCTCGAAAAGCACTTGATTACTTTCTGAATTTGTTATATATTGTGGGTACGATAATTATGTCAAATGACATAGAGGAGCGTGGTCACGGTGACGAATTCAGAGTGCATCGGAAAGTATGAGCGGTATCTGGCCGACGAGAAGAAGGCCTCCCGCAATACCCTCAGTTCCTACCTGCGGGACATCCGTCAGTTCGGCGACTATCTGGACGCCAACACGGATGTCGATTATGTTACTGCCGGGGAGGAGGAAGTGGGCGGCTATATAGACCATCTCCGGGAGGCGGGCAAATCCGTCGCCACGGTTTCCCGTAATATCGCGTCCTTAAAGAACTTCTACGTGTGGATGAAGCTGCACGGCTACGTGGAGGCCAACCCCACCGGGAAGCTGGTGCCCGACAAGGCCACCCACAAGCTGCCGGAGATCCTCACGGCCCAGGAGGTGGAGCTGCTTTTGAGCCAGCCGGAGTGCACCGACCGCAAGGGCTACCGTGACCGGGCCATGCTGGAGCTTCTCTACGCCACGGGCATCCGGGTCAGCGAGCTCATCGGCCTGGACGTGACGGACGTGAACCTGTCCGCCGGCATCATCAACTGCCGGGGCCGTGACAAGGTACGCTCCATCCCCCTGTATCCCAAGGCCATCAAGGCGCTGAAGGATTATGTGGAGTTCATCCGGCCGGAGATGATCGCCTCGCCGGGAGAGAGGGCGCTGTTCGTCAACGTCAGCGGCGAGCGTATGAGCCGCCAGGGCTTCTGGAAGATCGTCAAGAGCTACCAGCAGAAGGCGGGCATCGAAAAGGACATCACGCCCCACACCCTGCGCCACAGCTTCGCCACGCACCTGCTGGAGAACGGCGCGGACCTGCATTCTATCCAGGAGATGCTGGGCCACGCGGACATCAGCTCCACCCAGATCTACTCACAGCTGGTGAAAAAGCAGCTGAAGGACATCTACAACAAGGCCCACCCGCGGGCATAAGGACATGGATATACAAGGACCCTCCGCCGGAAAAGGCGGAGGGTCCTGCCGTTTATTCGTCTGTCTCTTGGGAATACGCCTCGTCGTTATACTCCAGCTCCAGATTCGGGTTGGCCGCGGCGGCCTGCTCGATGGCCGCCAGCGCCCGGGCGCCGAAGCCGCCCCACTGGCGCAGCACCTCCGCGCCGGCCAGCACGATGGTGCACGGTCCCTTTTCCGTCAAGCAGTCGTACAGCGCGTCCAGGTTTTTTCCGTAATACGCCGGCAGCTCCAGCACCTCTGCCAGGTATTCATGTGCCTGCTCGGGGAAGAGGAGATATTCGCAGTTGATCGTATACACCATCACCAGCGCACCTCCCAGTCATCCGTCACCGTCACCTCGCGGAAGGAGCTGTAGTGGTCGGTGGTGTAAAAATACAGCCCGTCGTCGGAGAAGATGAGCCGCCGGGAGCCCCGGGAGCCGTAGCCGTCGGTGTCGATGTCGCACTCGGTGTAGTGCCGATCGGACTTTTCGGGCAGCAGGCCCTCCCGGTTGCCGAAGCTGTCTCCGCCGATGGCGGCGCCGTCCTTGTAATCCTCCACCGAGCCACCCTCCCAGCCCAGCTTACGGGCCTCGCCCTTGGTGATGTAGTTGGGCGGCAGCTCCCCGTAGGCCTCCAGATAGAGGACCACGTTTTCCACGTCGTAGTAATATTTCCCGTACTCCGGCAGCCGGTCGTCCTCCGGTGCGGGCTGCGCCTCGTCCTCCAGGACCTGGTCCAGCAGCTCCGCGGCCTCGTCCAGTGAGCCGCAGGCAGTCGAAACCAGTGTCAGCAGGGCCAGCAGCAGGGCCAGCAAACGTCTTTTGTGCATTGCAATCATCTCCCGGGCACAGTATACATGCTTTTTCCCATTTGGGCAACTTCTTCTCCCATTTTTTTGTCGGATATGGTAAACTGCAGAGGGGAGGTGACGTCATGGCCCATATCATTGAGATAACCGATCTGTCCGCGCCGGCGCTGGACGTGTACGCCCGGCTGACCGAGGCCCAGCTCCGGAACCGGCTGGAGCCGGAAAAGGGCGTATTTATCGCCGAGAGCGTCAAGGTCATCGACGTGGCCCTGCGGATGGGGTACGAGCCTGTGTCACTGCTCATGGAGCGGCGGCACCTGGCAGGCCAGGGGGCCGCCCTCATGGACCGGTGCGGGGACGTGCCCGTTTATACGGCGGACAGGGAAGTGCTGGCCGCGCTCACCGGCTACACCGTCAACCGGGGCATATTGTGCGCCATGCGCCGTCCTGCGCCCCGGACGCCGGAGGAGGTTTGCGCCGGGGCCCGGCGGATAGCGGTGCTGGAAAACATCGTGGATGCCACCAACATCGGCGCCATCTTCCGCTCCGCGGCAGCGCTGGGGATGGATGGGGTGCTGCTGACAGAAAACTGCTGCGATGCGCTCAACCGCCGGGCGGTGCGGGTGAGCATGGGCACGGTGCTGCAGGTGCCCTGGACCTACGTGGACGGCTGGCCGGAGGAGGGGCTTGCCCGGCTGCGGGCGATGGGCTTCTGCTGCGCGGCGCTGGCGCTGGACGCCAACGCGGTGGACATAGACGATCCCGCTCTTGCGGCGCAGGAGAAGCTGGCGCTGGTGTTGGGCGCGGAAGGGGACGGTCTTACGCGGCGCACGGTGGCCGCCTGCGACAGGACCGTGCGCATCCCCATGCAGCACGGGGTGGACTCGCTGAACGTGGCCGCCGCCGGGGCGGTGGCTTTCTGGCAGCTGCGGGCACGCTGATGTCCTTTCTATGGGACAGCAAAGCGCGGACAATGGCGGTATCTATAAAGAAGGAGCGTATGCCATGGAGAGCATGGACTTATCAAAAGCCAGGCTGCCGAAGGTGTATCAAAGAAACGGTAGAAAGTGCTATCTTGACCCGATCCGAAAAAAGCTGATCTATATCACGCCGGAGGAAACAGTGCGGCAGCGCGTCATCTCCTATTTGCTGCGGACGCTGAAGGTGCCGGCGGATATGATCTACGTAGAAGATCCGTTGTCTCATTACGGTCTCCGGACGAGGGACCGGGCGGATATCGTTGTCTGCGCGTTAGCCAAAGACGGCATGCAGCATCCGCTGGCCGTCATCGAGTGCAAGGCGGAAAACGTGTACCTGGATGAGCGCACTTTTGACCAGGCACAAAGATACAGCGATGCGCTGGAAAGCGTGTACACGATGCTCACCAACGGGACGCAGACTTTTTGCTATAAGTTTGACGAACGGCAAAATATGTACATGCAGATCAAGTCACTGCCGAAGTATAGGCAGATGCTGGAGGGAAAATACATAGAGGAAGCCGTGCAGTCGCCTCCGCCCCGCATAGCGTTTGAAAAGCTGGCGGACGAGCTGCGGGCATCTTTTGCAGCAGCCGGAGACGGCTATTTGCAGGATATAAGCAGTGCCACGCCTTTTGAGATGGCCCTTGCGCTGTTCAACTTTGAAGAGGGACTGCTGGACGAGCGGGTCAAAATGCAGTCGGGCGATTATGGACTGTTTCGCCTCGTGGAGGATTACGGCGTTCGTAATCTGACCTATGGGAACGGCAGCGGAGGACAATTCTTTGGACCATATCGTTCCTTTCTTGTGGAAGTGGACGGAAATACGGAGTTTTATTCCGTCGGCTTGGCAACCTATTGGAAAAGCGGCTGGGATTTTTCGGAAAAGCCGCCAAAAACAGCGATCTGCGTCGCCCACGACGATGAGGAGACATCTCATCACGCATTGCAGCTGGTGGCGGAGGACAATTTGCGCCTGTCCGGCAAAACGCTGCGGTTTTATCACCATGGCAGGATCGCCGTGGGGAGGATCGGCAGCGGAAAAAAGTCGGAGCTCATGGAGCTGGTGTCGAAGCGATATCCCAGGATCATCCATGGAGACGGCTATTACCTTGGCAAGATCACTGCGGACCATCTCTTGCGGCTGGATGAGCCGGATGTGATTGATCTGATAGTGAATCTTATCTCCTATTCCATCGTGCGGGACGAGTACAGACAGATCGTGAAAGCGGCAAAGAAGTAAAGGACGACATTTTGGAAGGAGAAATCTTTCTATGATGGATGATAAGCTCAACGCCGCCCAGCGGGAGGCGGTCACGGCCACGGAGGGGTTCGTGCGTGTCATCGCCGGGGCCGGCTCCGGCAAGACCCGGGCGCTGACTCATCGGTTTGCCTATCTTGTGAACGATCTGGGCATCCTGCCGGGGAACATCCTGTGCGTCACCTTCACCAACAAGGCGGCAAACGAGATGCGCCAGCGCATCCACAACCTGACCGGCGACAACGATACCGGCTACATCAACACCTTCCACGGCTTCTGCGTGTCCGTGCTGCAGGAGGACAGCTACGCCGTGCAGTACCCCAAGAGCTTTCTGGTGCTGGACAACTCCGACATCGACGAGATGCTGCGCATCATCTATGAGGAGCACGGCCTCTCTCTGCGGGACATGACCTTCGCCGCGGCCCGGGACATGATCGAGATACTCAAAATATTCAAGAGGCCGGACTACTATCTGGACATGCTGGACATGGATCTGGACGCCCTGCGCCAGAAATATGAGCAGGCGACAAGCGCCCAGGACATCATCTTTTACGGCTATCTCTACCAGGAGAAAAAGTGCTTCGGGCTGGACTATAATGATCTCATCATCTTCACGCTGCACATCTTCCGCCGGCATGAGGACATACGCCTCAAGTGGCAGAAGCGGCTGGAGTACATCATGATCGACGAGTTCCAGGACATCGACTCTCTGCAGTATGAGCTGATGGAGGCGCTGTGCGGCTACCACAAGAACCTGTTCATCGTGGGGGACCCGGACCAGACCATCTACACCTGGCGGGGCGCGGCTGTGCG
>CANRMG010000079.1 GCA_947631675.1 uncultured Oscillospiraceae bacterium | reverse complement strand
TGAACTACGCCGTGGAGAACACCCGCGTGGGCAACCAGACGGACTATGACAAGCTGACGCTGGAGGTCTGGACCGACAGGACCATCAGCCCCCGGGACGCTGTGAGCCTGGGCGCGAAGATCCTCTGCGACCACTTCACCCTGTTCACCGACCTTTCTCAGAGCCTGAGCATGGGCTCCACGGTGGTGGAAAAGACGGAGGCCGTAAAGGACAAGGTCATGGAGATGACCATCGAAGAGCTGGATCTGTCGGTGCGCAGCTTCAACTGCCTGAAACGCGCAAACATCAATACGGTGGAGGACCTGGTATCCAGGACCCAGGACGAGATGATCAAGGTGCGCAACCTTGGCCGCAAGAGCCTGGAAGAAGTCATCCAGAAGCTGGCGATGATGGGCCTGAGCCTGGCCAGCGACGACGACTCGAAGTGATCCACCTACACTCACTTTTGGAGGTAAACGAAAATGCCCGGAACACGCAAGCTCGGTAAGCCGACGGCTGCCCGGATGGCGATGCTTCGCCAGCAGGTCACCGACCTTCTGGCCACCGGCCGCATGGAGACCACTGTCACCCGCGCCAAGGAGGTCCGTCCTCTGGCCGAGCGGATGATCACCCTGGGTAAGAAGAAGGGCCTGGCCAACTACCGCCTGGCGCTGAAGTTCCTCACCCGGGAGGACGTGGCGAAGAAGGTCTTCGACGAACTGGCCGTAAAGTATGCCGACCGTAACGGCGGCTATACCCGCATCACCCGTACCGGCACCCGCCGCGGTGACGCCGCCGAGAAGGCTGTCATCGAACTGGTGTAAAAAAAGCACAAAGCAATGCCCCGTGACGTAAGGTCACGGGGCATAATTTATTTTATGTTTCAGTAGAACGTGGCCACGGGCTGGGCAGGGGGCGTTGCGGTCTCCAGGTCGATGACCGTGAGCACCGGGCCCTTTTTGCCGTAGCCCTTGTGCCACTTCACCTCCACCGTGGCGGTGATGGTGAGCCATTGGCCCTTATTGAGCCGGGCGGCGTCCGGCCAGCGGCAGATGAGACCGGTGAACTGGATGTCGTTGACGCAGCAGGTCATGAGCTGCCGGCCGAATACGAAGTTGTCCCCGGCCAGGCGGGGGCTCTTGGCTACCAGGCCCTTGTAGCGCAGGGTCTTGCCGTCGTACTTGGTGAAGTCCTCGGACAGGTCCGAGTAGAACAGGGCGTAGTCCTCGTCCTGGATCTCCACCACCGGCGCGTTCAGGTCGAAGGGCAGGGGGTCCTGGATATCGTCGTACTCCACCGTGCCGTCGGGCAGCTCGTAGGCGATGTCGCAGCGGCGGTTGGCGGCCCGGACGATCTTGTGCAGCTCCATGCGGTCGATGGCGTCGCCGCAGCGGTTGAACACCACCAGCTCGCAGCTTTTCAGCTTGTCGTACACAAGCTGGCGCATGTTGGCGTTGTAGGAGACGAAGGTGTTGGCGTCGCAGAACAGGAACTCCTGGGCCACCACCCAGTTCTGGGGCATGCGCTGATAGAGGCTGTCCAGCATCCACATGCCGTTGTACTCCACCAGCACCCGCTCGGCCTTGCTGGCCTTCAGGGCCTCCTCCAGAGGCGCGGCCTGAATGTCCTCCTCGCTGTCCACCGGGTGGATGAACACGTTGGAGCCAGAGAAGCGGGAGGGGTCATACTCCTCCACGCCCTCCTCGCACAGCAGGAGCAGCGTCCGCTCGCCCTGGTTGAACCGCTCGTCCTCCAGCGTCTCCTGGATGAACTTGGTCTTTCCGGCCTCCAAAAAGCCGGTGAAGAGATAGACAGGTATCTGCCTCACAGCCCGAACAGCTCCTTCACAGCGTTTTCGTTGAGGTTCGCGCCGATGACGCACAGCCTGCCCGCCACGTTGGCCGGACCGGTGCGCACGTCCTTCTCGCCGGGGGTGTAGTCGAAGTGGACCCAGGCGCCGTCCGGGGCGGGCACATAGCCCTTGGCCCGGACCACGAAGCCGTAAGCGCCCTCATCGGAGAGCTTATCCAGAATGGCGTCGATGTCCGCCGCGGCATACTTCTTCGACGTCTCGGCGCCCCAGCTCTGGAACACCTCGTCCGCGTCGTGGCCATGATGGTGATGGTGATGGTGATGGTGATGGTGGTGGTGATGCTCGTGGTCATGGTCATCATCGTCGTCATCGTCGTGGTCGTGGTGATGGTGCTCATGCTCGTCCTCGTCATCATCATCGTCGTGATGGTGATGATGGTGGTGCTCGTGCTCCTCGTCCTCGTCATCGTGATGATGGTGGTGATGGCACTCGCAGTCTGGGTCGTCGCACTCCCCGTCGTCCTCTTCCTCTTCTTTGTAGTGCTCCTCCAGCAGGGCGGCCAGCTCCGCGGAGATGGAGTTTTTCTTGTCCATAGCGTCCAGGATCTGGCGGCCGGTGAGCTGGTCCCAATCGGTGGAGACGATAACGGCGTCGGGGTTGGCCTGGCGCAGCAGTTCCTCCGCCTGGGCCACCTTCTCCGGGGCCATGTTCCCGGTACGGCTCAGGACGATGCAGTTGGCGGACTGGACCTGGTTATTGAAGAACTCGCCGAAGTTCTTCATGTACATCTTCGCCTTGGAGGCGTCCACCACGGTGGTGAGCCCGCCCAGGACGAACTGCTCGCCGGCGTTCTGGACCGCTGCCACGATCTCCGACAGCTTCCCCACGCCGGAGGGCTCGATGAGGATGCGGTCGGGGGCGTACTGCTCCGCCACCATCCGCAGGGCCTTGCGGAAATCGCCGGTGAGGCTGCAGCAGATGCAGCCGGACTCGATCTCGTTGACCACGATGCCTGCGTCCTTCAGAAAGCCGCCGTCGATGCCGATCTCACCGAACTCGTTTTCGATGAGCACCAGCTTCTCGCCGGCATAGCCGTCCTTCAGGAGCTTTTTGATGAGCGTGGTCTTGCCGGCGCCGAGAAAACCGGAAAAAATGTCTATCCTTGTCATGTATATCGCCTTTCTTGTATAGAATCCTAAGAAATCGTTAACATATTGGAAGGAAAAATGCGGTATCATCATTCCAACATTGTATTGTACCACATTTTTCCCCGGATGAAAAGGAGAAACAGGGAAATAATATTCTTTTCCCAGGGGTAATATTGAATTGACTATAGCATAATTCCGGCAGATGTGGTATACTGTCTCTGTTCGGATATACCAGACTTAGATAATTCCGCCTATGGCGGTGGATATACATGAGGATAAAGCTATGAAGCGTAACTGTGCCGTCATCTTATCTCTTGCCAGCATACTGCTGCTGGTGCTGGCCTCCTGCATCCTGCGGGAGCAGGGCGTGCCCAGCAGCGAGGCAGGCAGCCAGGGCGACCATACCGTCACATTCTACCAGGACGGGCAGGTCCTGGCCCAGGCAAAGGTGCCCGACGGCGGGTACGTCACCAATATCCCCCAGGGCATGAGCTGGCGCAATGAGTCCGGCGCGGTGGTGGACCCCGCCACCATTGCCGTCACCCGGGATATGTCCTATTATGCCCGGGGCCAGGCCGCGCTGAAGGCCGGCCATATCCAGTACCTCACCATCCAGGGAGACCAGTTCCTGCCGGAGGAGCACGTGACCCGGGGCCAGGCGGCCCAGATGCTCTGCGCCCTGCTGGACACGGCGCCCACGGCCCCCGCGGCGGAGCCTGTGTTCACGGACGTGCCCGCGGGCAGCCCCTATTTTGACAGCGTGCAGCAGCTGTACGCCCTGCAGGTCATATACGGATACGGGGACGGCACCTTCCGCCCCGACGAAGAGATGACCCGCAGCGAGCTTCTGACCATGCTCTGCCGCCTGACAGGCGTCAGCGAGGTCATGGCTCTTTCCTTCCCCGACGTGGACCAGAGCCACTGGGCCCTGGGCTCCATCGCCGCCGCCGTCACCGAGGGCTGGGCAAAGGGCATGGGCGACGGGCAGTTTTACCCCGACTATCCCGTGACCCGGGCGGAGACCGTGGCCATGATCGCCCGCATCTGCGGCCGGGAGCCCAACACCACCGCCATCGACCTGGTGTGCGAGGACTCCCCCTATACGGACGTGCCCCGCCGCTACTGGGCCTACTACTACATCATCGACGCCTCCTACCGGAACGAGCTTCTGTCCTACGTTATGGGCGAGATGACCGACGCCCAGCCGGGCATGATATACTTTGACGACAAGATGGCCCACATCAACCCGGAGACCCACACCCTGGACGCCTACCAGAAGGGCTTCCACACCATCAGCGACGGCCTGCCCACCGACGGGCTGTACTACGCGCCGGAGGACGGCTTCTTCTTCCAGCGGTTCCAGCCGGGCCTGCAGGAGCTGGACGGCTCCATGTTCTACGTGGAGAAGGCGGACGGGCCCTTCGTTACCAACTACGACCTGGGCTACCTCTACTTCGGCGCCAACGGCCGCTACACCACCTGCGATACGGAGCTGGACGGCTATGTCAACGCCATCATGGCCAACATCATCCAGGGCGACACCGCCAACCTCCTCAGCGAGGCAAAGCTCCGGGAGGCCTATAACGTGCTCGTGTTCGGCGGCTACAGCTATGCCCCCCGCCGGGACAGCGGCTGGCCCCGGGGCAGCACCAACTGGACCGTGTTCGCCGCCCGGAACATGTTCCAGGAGAAGCGGGGCACCTGCTACTACTTCGCCGGGGCGTTCCTGCATCTGGCCCGGCGGCTGGGCTTCCAGGCCTACCCCGTCTGCGGCGGCGTGGGTACCAAGAACACTCTCCATGCCTGGGTGATGATCGACGACGCCAACGGCAACGAATATATCTACGACACGGAGCTGGACTGGGCCTACCGGAACCACTACTATAACGTGAGCTATTCCGTCCAGGATATGTTCAAGCAGCTTCGCGGTCACGCGAACGTGTTTTACATCTTCCCCGGCGATACATACGAGGTCCCGCCCAACGACGACGAGGATCTGATCAGCGTGACCATCATCTGGCCTACAGAGATGGGCGGCATGGCCTATGTGGAAGTGGACGGAGAGCTCATCCCGGTGCCCACCACCTGGGTGGAGCAGTATGACGACAGCGGCAACCTGATCAGCTATCTGGTCAGCGTGACGTACGAGGGCAACACTTACACCAACACCATCCAGCTGGCGGCCCCGCCCACCGAGCCCACGCCGCCTGTGGAGACGGCGGACCCCAATGCGTCGCCGATGCCGCCGGATATGCCCACGCCCACGCCCCAGGGCGGCGTGACCGAGACTACGCCGCCGGATGTCACAGTGCCGCCGGATGTCACAGTGCCGCCGGATGTCACGGTGCCGCCGGACGTCACGGTGCCCCCGGACATCACGGAGCCCCCGGTGACCACGGAGGTGCCGGTGGACCCGAATACGCCGGTGGACCCGGACCCACCGGTGAATCCCGACCCGCCGGTGGACCCGGACCCGGTGGTCCCGGAGCAGCAAACGCAGACCGTAGTGGAGTAAGTTTACATAATATTAAGCCCGCGGGAGTTTCCCGCGGGCTTTTGCAGAGGGTGTATTGAGTTATGTAAACTAATCGACCCAGTGTATCTCCGCTGCCGGCCGGGCGGGGATGTTGGGGTAATCGGCGGCGGGCCTGCCGGTCAGCAGACACCCGCACACGTGCCATCCCTCCGGCACGGCCAGCATCTCCCGCAGCGCCGGGGCCCGGTCCGCGATGCGTCGCATGTACCCGCCCCAGCAGGTGCCCAGGTCCCGGCTCACAAGCAGCAGCTCCGCCGTGGACAGGGCGATGACCGTGTCGGTGCCGTGGTTCAATGACCCCTCCGGCTCGAAGCCCGCGATCATGGCCGTGGCGCCGCAGGTGAGGGGGTCCCGGCCCTCTTCCACGGCTTTCAGCAGGTCCGGGGCATAGCCCATCTCGGCGCACCAGGCGAGGGCGGCGTCCCGGATCGCCTGCATCTGCTCCGGGCCGGTCACCACCGCCCAGCGGGTGGGACGGCGGTTGCCGCCGCTGGGGGCGTAGGACGCCCGGTCCAGGGCCCATTGGAGGGTCCTCCTGTCCGGGGCCTGGGGCTTATAGCGCCGGACGGACCGGCGGGACATGACCAGGGCCTCCACCGTATCGAAGGGCTCCGGCACTGTGGCCCGGCTGCCATTATCCAGCACCGCGTCCTGGGGGCACGCGGCGGCGCACTGCAGGCATCCCATGCAGCCGCCGGCCTTTGCCTCCGGCCCCGCATCCGTCATGGTCAGGTGATGGGACGGGCAGATGCTCACGCACCGGCCGCACTTGACGCACCGGGCAGTATCGAATGTTATGTTAACCATTTTGGCCACCTCGAAATAAGGATAGAAAAATTATAGCAGAGGTGGATTTTATTTGCAATTGCTGTTATAATCAGACAGAGATTTTCCCGCCTGCGGGGCGGAAAGGAGAAGCGATGGAACAGGATAAACGCATCGTCTCCTGGCTGGACAGCCATCGGGACGAGATGATAGAGGATCTGAAGACCCTGTGCCGGGTGGACAGCATGTCCGGCCCGGAGGCGCCCGGCGCGCCCTATGGCCCCGGGCCTAAGAAGGCCATGGAGACCGCCATGGACATGTGCCGCGGCTATGGCTTTGCCGTGACGAACCACGGCGACCGGGTGATGACCGCGGACATGGGGCCGGAGGAGCCCCTGCTGGATATGCTGGCCCACCTGGATGTGGTGGGCCCCGGGGACGGGTGGGACACCGACCCCTTCCAGCCGACGGAGAAGCCGGATGGCTATATCTACGGCCGTGGCGTGGCGGACGACAAGGGCGGCGCTATCGCCGCGCTGTACGCCATGCGGTGCGTGAAGGAGCTGGGCCTGCCGGTGAACGGGCGGTGCCGCCTGATCCTGGGCACCGACGAGGAGAACGGCTCCAGCGACGTGGCCTGGTATTACGACCGGGTGAAGCCAGCGCCCCATACCTTCACCCCGGACTCCCAGTTCCCCGTGTGCAACGCGGAGAAGGGCTTCTACCGGCTCACCTTCCGAACGGAGTGGCCGGATGAGTCGGCGCTGCCCCGGGTGACGGAGCTGAACGGCGGGTTCCGGGTGAACGTGGTGCCAGGCCAGGCCAGCGCCGTGGTAGCCGGCATGGAGAAAGACGACCTGCTGGCGGCCGCTACGCCCCTGGCGGCGGAGATGGGCGCATCCGTCCAGGCAGAGGAAGAGACGGCCGGGGGCGTGAAGCTCACGGTGATCGCCAAGGGCTGTCACGCGGCGGAGCCGGAGACCGGCATCAACGCCAACACGGCCCTCATCCGGGTGCTGTGCGGCCTGCCCCTGGCCGATTGCAGGAGCACCGAGGCCCTGCGGGCACTGGATAAGCTGCTGCCCCACGGGGACTGGTATGGAAAGGCCTTGGGCATCGCCCAGGCCGACGAGGTGACCGGGCCGCTCACCTGCTCGTTCACCATGGTGAACTTCACGCCCACCGGCGCGTCGGGCCTGTGCGACTGCCGGGTGCCCGTGTGCGCCAACGATGAAAACTGCAAGGCCGTGGCGGACAAGGCCATGGCCGCGGCGGGCTTCACGACGGAGGGGAAGATGGTCCCGCCCCACTACACCCCGGCGGAGGGGGACTTCATTCAGACCCTGAACGCCTGCTATGAGACCTATTCCGGCCGTCAGGGCGGCTGCTACGCCATGGGCGGCGGCACCTATGTCCACGATGTGCCCGGAGGCGTGGCCTTCGGCGTGGTGATGCCCGGGGAGGACGTGCGCATGCACGGGGCCAACGAGCGCATAAAGATAGAGGACCTGTTGACGGCGGCGAAGATATTCGCCCAGGCCGTGGCGGACCTCTGCGGCAAGTAAAGGAAAAAACGGAAAGGGCCCGGAGCGGGAAGCTCCGGGCCCTTTGTTATCCAGATTCAGCTCACGACCGTGTCGTCCAGGAATATCCACTCGTTCACATCCGTGTCCCGGATGCCGTCCTCGCCCAGCCGGGTCACCACATTTTTGATGCCCGCGTTGATGATGAGCCGGCGGCACATGGAGCAGGAGGTGGTGTCGGTCAGGTACTCGCCGGTCTTGGCGTCCCGGCCCACCAGATACATGGTGGCGCCGATCATGTCCCGCCGGGCGGCGGAGATGATGGCGTTGGCCTCGGCGTGGACGGAGCGGCACAG
>CANRMG010000078.1 GCA_947631675.1 uncultured Oscillospiraceae bacterium | reverse complement strand
ACGTAATAGCTGGGCTTTTTGCAGCGGAAGTAGATGAGGAACGCCAGCGCGCAGAACACCGCCCCTATCACGAACAGGTCCGTCCACCTGGCCAGCAGATAACTGATGACCAGGATGGCCAGGATGATGAGGGCCTTGACCTCCACCAGCAGATTGACGGTCTTGTATTCTATGGGCTGCTTTTTGGCGATCTTATAAAGCTCCTTCCCCACCAAAAGCGCACAGCAGAACATCATGATCCCCATCAGCAGCCGGGGGAAGGCCCGGCCGTTGACCACGTCTCTTTCCGATATGGCCACCTGCCGGGGCATGATCAGCAGCACCACGCCCGCAAACAGGAAAAACAGGATCCCCACCGTCAGGTCCACCGGGATCCGTATCTCCTTCTCCTGCAGGCGGGCGCTGAGCTTATCGAGCTTGTCTTTCACGGTATGTCCTCCCTTCCAGAAAAAAGAAGGGGGAATGGGCCCCGGCCCATTCCCCCGATGTTCTCAGCTCAGGCGGGCTGAACGATGTCGATGTACTCGTTGACGATGTTGGTCACATTCTCCACGTGGGCTTCCACGTCCTCCACGGTCATGGTATCCACTTCCAGGAGCATGGTGTCGTGCAGCCACTCCACCACTTCCTCGTCGGCCAGGATGTCGTCATAGAGCTGCTTCAGCGCGGCGACGGTCTCCTCGTCGGTGCCAGCGCGGGCCATGATGAAGCAGCGGTTGCGGAAGTAGGGATAGCCATACGCGCCCACGCCCTCGATGCCGGCGAAGGGACCGTTCTCGATGGCGCCCTCGTCAAAGGCGCAGACCACGGTGACGCCGCCCTGGTTGTAGGTCTCCAGGATCTGGGACTGATGGCTGACAGCGAAGTCGGTCTCGCCGCGGGACACGGCCTGGGCGGCCTCGGCAGCGGACTGATAGGGCACCAGTTTCAGCGCGTCGCCCGCGCCCATGGAGCCGAACAGGGCCGCGGCCAGGAAGGCCTCGGAACCGGTGGCGCCGTTGGTGGCGACGGTGATCTCCGCGGCGTCGGCCACATAGGCCTGCAGGTCCTCGATGCCGTTGATCTCAAGCTTCGCGTCGGCGCTCAGCACGAACACGGAGGAGTAGAGGTTCTCCACGAAAGCGAAATCCTCATAGCTGAACTGCATCTTGGCCGGGTCCATGGTGGCGGTGATGGACAGCAGGCCCTCGCCCACGAACACCAGACCGGGATCGCCGGCCTCGTTGTCCAGGACCCAGGTGTTGACGGTGGCGGCGTCGCCCTTGATGGCCTCGGCCACCAGGGTGATGTCATCGGAATACCCGGTGCTGAGGGAGGCGGCCTTCTGGCTCACCAGGCTGGCCACGCCGTCGGGCGCCCAAGGGCAGGTGACGGTCCAGGTCTCGGCGGCCAGAGCGGTGGTGCTGAGGGCGCAGCTCATGAGCATGACCAGCGCCAGGCACAGGCAGATGCGGCGGAAGGTGTGTTTCTTCATGATCGTTTCTCCTTCATAAAATAATAGATTTCACTTCATTGTTTGGTGTCGTACGCTTCTTGAGTCCACTATACCATTGGCGCTTCCAACAATTCAATAACTTTTTGAATAATAATCAAAAAGTTGTCTGTTACTTGTGCATTTTCTGAAAACTTGTATTTTTATTCGGGCAGATTTTGTATAAACCGCAGTACATGTCAGGCGCCAAGATAGTGCCAGGCGTTGTAGATACTGATGCCGATGATGACCACCATCAGCGCTGTGAAGAGCTTATCCACCGCCCGGTCGTCCAGGCGCTTGTTGATCTTCCTGCCCGCCATGCCGCCGGCGATGCCCCCCAGCACCATCAGCACCAGGGTATGGACCGTGAACGCCGGCACGGTGTGGGTGACCAGGGTGGCCAGCAGGCTGGTGATCTGGCTGAACAGGATGATGTACAGGCTGTTGGCCGCGGCGGTCTTCGTGTCCATGCTGAAGAAATAGGACAGCACCATCAGATTGATGGGGCCGCCGCCGATGCCCAGAAAGCTGCTCATGATCCCCAGCGCCAGGCCGATGGCCAGGCACAGGGCCGTGCTGTCGATCTTCTTCGTCTTGATGCCGGCCTTTTTCAGCGTGTAGATCAGCGTAAGGAGCGTGATAAAGGCCAGACAGACCGCCTGCACGCCGCCCACCATATCCGGGTGGGGCGAGGCGGCCCGGATGGCGGAGAAAAGCTGCTTTCCCGCCACGCCGCCCACGGCCGCGCCGATGGCCAGAGGCGTGCCGGTATGCAGGTCCACCGTCTTCTCCCCCGCCAGCAGGGACCGGCTCACGGAGTAAAAGCTCATGGCCAGCACCGTGCAGCCTGACAGGAAGCTGATGGTGGACACGCTGGCCCAGCCCAGCAGGTCCAGCACCGGCTTGATGATGACGCCGCCGCCAATGCCGCAGATGGCCCCCACGATGGAGGCAAAAAAGCTGACAGCCAAAAATAGCAGCGACTGGACGATCGTCATATCATGTCCTTTCTTCTCATCAGGGGGCGTTCGGTATCGCCTCGTTTTTGTCATTATACCATATTGCCCCGGCTCTTTACAAGGTGATTTTGTGACTTATTACTATTTGTTACGATATGACACTTTTCCGCCCGGCGCAAAACAGATTGACGGCCGGGCCGCCATGGGCTACACTGGTCCTGTACTTCCACGAAAAAGAAAGGGGCGTTCTGATATGGTGTGTGAGAACAGCCTGGCCGCGGCCGTCGCCTCCCTGTACGGGGAGGATGTGCGCGTCATCGCGAAGGAGCCGGTATACGGCGGCGACATCAACCGCGCATACCGGCTCCTGCTGTCCGATGGCACATATCTCTTTATGAAATCCAACCCGTCCATGGGCCTTCCCTTTTTCCGGGCGGAGGCGGAGGGGCTGGGCGCCCTGGCCCGGACCGGAGCCATCGGCACGCCCACGCCCCTGGCCATAGGGACGGAGGGCCCCGGCGGGGAGGCATTTCTCCTGCTGGAGCACCTGAGCGCCGGGCCCAGGATACACGGCTACTGGGAGGTGTTCGGCCGGGAGCTTGCCGCCATGCACCGGTCCGGCACGGCGGACCTCACCCCCGGCGGGCGCTTCGGCTTTCCGGCGGACAACTACATCGGCGCCACCGTCCAGAAAAACGATCCCCGGGACAGCTGGGTATCCTTCTTCCGGGACTGCCGCCTGCTGCCCCAGATCGGGCTGGCAGGCCATTACCTGGACGCTGGGACCCGCAGGCGCTTCGACCGGCTCCTGGACCGGCTGGACGAGTACCTCCCAGAACCAGCGTTCCCCTCCCTCCTCCACGGGGACCTGTGGAGCGGCAACGCCATATGCGGCCCGGACGGGAAGGCGTGGATATTGGACCCGGCGGCCTATGTGGGCCACTTCGAGGCGGAGCTTGCCATGACGGAACTCTTCGGCGGCTTCCCCGCCGCGTTTTACGGCGCGTACGCCGAGGTCAACCCCATAGACGGCGGCTACCGCGACCGGCGGGACCTATATAACCTATACCACCTTCTGAACCATCTGAACCTGTTCGGCGCCTCCTATCTGGGTGCGGTCCAGGACATCCTGTACCGCTATACGTGACTCACCAGTCCTCTCTCCAGAAGGCCAGGTTTTTTTCCTTGGCGTCAGGGTCAAGCCTCTCCCGCCGTGAGCGTGATGGTCACGTCGCCATTGCCCAGAAGCTTTCGCATCCCGTCGGCGGTCTGGTCGGTGATATGACCCAGGCGGGTATAGGCCCAGGAATTGGAGCCGTAGAACACCACGATCTGGTCGCCGGCGTAGAGCACGATGTCCCCCGCCCGGGTGGTAGTCTGCGCATCGTCCCGCGGCAGGCTCTCGCCGATAACGCCCACCTGCTCAAAGCCGCCGTACATGTGCAGTTCGACGGTGAGCGGCCCATCAGCGCACAGCGCCTTCAGGGCGTCCACCGAGCTATTGTCCTCCCACGCCACAGAAACTGGCGTATCGCCGATCTTCATCTTCATATTTTCCGTCTCCTCCTGGATGATCTGCTCCTGCTCTATGCCGGCCTCCGGCTCAGCCGTCCCGCAGGCGGCCAGCGCCACCAGCAGCGCCAGCAAAGCCGGCAGCAAAATACGTTTTTTCACGCTCATCCCCTCCATTGCTTATTTTCATTATATCCCAGGGGAAAGGGGTTTTTCAATGAAAAAGAAGCCGCCCCCGCCCTTTGCCCGCGCCCATTTTTGTGCAAGATGGCCTTTGACGCCGGGCCCGGCCGGCGGATATAATAAAACCACAACGTGTAGCACCCCATGCGTAAATCCGGTTGGGGGTCTGCACGTTGTTTTTCTATGTGTGAAAGGAAGGCAAAATGGAAAAAGAAACGAACCATTTCCTGGGCGATGCGCCCATCGGAAAGCTCATGGGAAAGTACGCCGTGCCCTGCATCATCTCGCTTTTGGTAGGCGCGCTCTATAACATCGTGGACCAGATATTCATCGCCAACGCCGCGTATCTGGGCTCCTACGGCAACGCCGCCAACACGGTGGTGTTCCCCCTCACGGTCATCGCCCTGGCCATCGCCGTGATGATCGGGGACGGCTGCTGCGCCTTCGTGAGCCTGAGCCTGGGCAAAAACGAGACGGCTGACGCCCGAAAGAGCGTGGGCAGCGCGGTGGTCATGGCGGCAGCCAGCGGCATCGCGCTGTGCGCGGTGTATCTTATCTTCGCCGACCGGCTCATCGCCATGTTCGGCGGCACAGTGAACGACGAGACCTTCCGGTACTCTCAGGAGTACTTTTTCTGGATAACCCTGGGCGTGCCTTTTTACATGTTCGGTCAGGCCATGAACCCCATCATCCGGGCGGACGGCTCGCCCCGGTTCGCCATGGTCTCCACCCTGGCAGGGGCAGTGGTTAACATAATCTTTGACCCGGTGTTCATCTTCGCCTTTCGCTGGGGCATGATGGGCGCGGCGGCAGCCACGGTGCTGGGCCAGGTGGTGACGGCGGTGCTGGCGGTGTGGTATCTGCTCCGCATGCGGCTGGTCCGCCCGGCGAAGGACGATTACCGCCTGGACCTGCCTGTCGCCGGGCGCACCCTGATCCTGGGGATCACCAGCTTTCTGTCCCAGATCTCCCTGGTGGCCTCCATGGCCGCCGTCAACAATATGCTGCGCAAGTACGGCGCCCTGGACAGCGTGTTCGGCCAGGCCCAGTACGCCCAGATCCCCATGGCGGTGGTGGGCATCGTCATGAAGTTCTTCCAGATCGTCATCTCCATCGTAGTGGGCATGGCGGCGGGGTGCATCCCCATCGCGGGCTACAACATGGGCGCGGGCCTCAAAGGCCGTGTGCGGCGCCTCTTCACCCGTCTGCTGGCGGCCGAGGCCGCTGTGGGGGCTGTGGCTCTCATCATCGTGGAGTGCTTTCCCGGGCAATTGATCGCCATCTTCGGCGCAGCCAACGAGAGCGCGTACTATACCGCCTTCGCCCTACGCTCCTTCCGGGTCTATCTCTGCATGGTGGTGTTCGCCTGCGTGAACAAGGCCTGCTTCATCTTCCTGCAGGCTATGGGCAGGGCCCTGGCCTCCACCATGCTCTCCATGGTGCGGGAGATCGCGTTCGGCGTAGGGTTTGCCCTGCTCCTGCCCCGGTTCTTCGGCCTGGACGGGGTGCTTTATTCCATGCCCGTGTCCGACGCGCTCACCTTCCTCATCGCCGCCGTGCTCATCGTTCGCACTTACAGGGAACTGGGACGCGAGATGCGCCTGGGCGTGCAGGCAGGGACTCGGGTCCTCTCCAAAGCGTAAGCCGCCATGGACGCCATACCAAAATCGTGGTACAATGGGGCAGACGATCAATTTCAGGAGGCCTTTCGATGCTCATCAAGCGCGATATGCTCTTTGGTCCCGCGGGCAAGAACCGCCCGCTGCATATCTGGCTGCCGGACGGCTATGAGGGCAGCGCCGAGCGCTACCCGGTCATGTACTTCTTCGACGGTCACAACCTCTTTTCCGACGCCGACGCCACCTACGGCAAGAGCTGGGGCCTGGCCGAGTTCCTCCAAAGCTGGGAAAAGCCCATCATCATCGTGGGCATCGAGTGCGGCCACGAGGGCAATGAGCGGCTCTACGAATACTGCCCCTACCATTTTCAGGGCGGTTTCTGGGGCGACCTGGTGGGCACCGGCGGGGCGACCATGGAGTTTATGGCCCGGGAGTTGAAGCCCATGATCGACCGGGAATACCGCACCTATTCCTTCCGGGAGGCCACGGCCATCGGCGGCTCGTCCATGGGCGGGCTGATGAGCCTGTACGCCGCCATAAAGTATAACGACGTCTACTCCAAGGCCGCCTGCCTCTCCAGCTCCATATCCCCCTGTATGTCCAGCCTGCGGGCAGATATCCGGGGCGCGGATATCGACCAGGACACTCGCGTCTACCTCTCCTGGGGGACGAAGGAGGCCAACAGCCGCCGGAGCCATGTGGGGGACTATGAGACCCCCACCGCGAGGAACAATCTTGACGTCGCCAAAATGCTGGAGGAGAAGGGCGCGCGTACCCGCGTCGTCTGCCAGCAGGGCGGCGGCCACAGCGAGGCCAGCTGGGAAAAGCTCGTGCCGCAGTTCATGGATTTTCTCTGGCTGGACAAATGAAAGCCCGGGCCGCTCGGCCCGGGCTTTTGCTTTTATGATCATATATCGCAAATTACCCCCGTGACCGGATCGGTCACGGGGGTAACGTACTGGCTGTCATACGGACCAGTGCTCATAGAGGTTCACCCTTCAAGCGTACCCAGTATGGTTCGTACCTTTTCTACGGCGTCAAAAAAGCCCCTGTATTCCTCCGGTGCCCAGCGCTCCCGTATGCGCTGCTGCACGCCGCCGGGGCCCACGACTGACGGCACCGACAGCGCCACGCCGCGCACCCCGTGCTCTCCCATCAGCGGAGAACTGACACACGTGATCGTGGGGCGCTGGTTGAGGATGGCGTCGGTAAGCTGGCAGACACAGGTTGCGATGCCATAGTGTGTCCTGCCCTTGATGCGGATGATCTCAGTGCCCATGCCTCTCGTCTTTCCCGCAAGCTCGGCGCGGACCCCCTCATCCCATGGGATAGCCGCCTCTTTGCAGTAGTCCTCGATGGGGATGCCGCCCACCGTCACCCGGCTCCACACCGGCACCTGGCCCTCGCCGTGCTCCCCCACCAGGTACCCCTGGATCACGCCGGTGCTCAGGCCCACATAGTCGGCGATGCAGCGGACGAATCGGGAGCTGTCCAAAATGCAGCCCGTGCCGAACACCCGCCCGTTGGGCAGCCCCATCCACTGGCTCACCTTATACGTCAGGATGTCCACCGGGTTCGTGATCACCAGGATGGCCCCGCGGGTATAGTATTTCTGAATATGCCCTGTGACCTCCCGCAGGATGCGTACGTTTTCCTCCGCCAGGTCCGTTCGCGACTCGCCGGGCGCCCGGTTGCGGCCGGCCGCGATGACGATGAGGTCACAGTCCGCGCAGTCAGGATAGTCCCCAGCGTACAGGTCGGCGGTCCCCAGCATGGGGATGCCGTGACGGATGTCCCATGCCTCCCCCTCCGCTTTGCTTTTGCTGCGGTCGATCAGCACGATCTCCCGGGCGATATCCCGGAGGGACAGCGCGTAGGCCACCGTAGCGCCTACATAGCCCGCCCCGATGATGGCCACTTTTCGGTTTCCAAGCATATAACCTGTTTTCACACGTTTCCCCTTAGATAAAGCAGAAGTTTTGATAAGCTATTCCATTAGTTCCGTAATGCCAAGGAGGATATTGGCCTCGCAGACCACCTCGCCGTCTACATATCCGACGCCTTTACCCTTGCAGATGCCGTCTCTCCAGAAGAGTATCTTCGCCTCAATATCAAATTTATCCCCCGGTCGGACAGCCTTTCTGCATTTGACGTCGAAGGTCAGCAGCTTGGCGATCGTCCCGGCCATGCCCGGCAGCGTATTCAGCGCCACGCCCAGCATCTGCCCTATCGCCTCGAATTGCAGTGCGCCCGGGACCATCGGCTCGTCGGGATAGTGGCCGGTGAAGAACCAATCGTTATTTGAAAAAAACTTATACCCTTTCGCGCGCCTGCCGGGGATGACCTCCGTCACCCGGTCGATCAAAAGGAAGGGATAGCGGAATTGTACATACTCTTTCAGTTCCGATGCATCCAGGCTGAACCCTTGGTCATCAGACCGATACCC
>CANRMG010000077.1 GCA_947631675.1 uncultured Oscillospiraceae bacterium | reverse complement strand
ATGGGCCGCATGCACTCCGACGCCCAGTTCGCCGGCTCCTCCTCCGTGCCCGCGCACGTGGAGATGATGGGCTTCCTGGGCATGGGCAACAACCCCATGGTCGGCGCCACCGTGGCCGTGGCCGTGGCCGTGGACCAGGCCCTGAACAAGTAAGCCAACTCCATACATAACGCACCAGCGCCCCGCCTCCCGGCGGGGCGCTTTTATATGAGGCCGGCATAGTACGGCCTGGCCCGACAGTATCCCGGTCTGCTAAGAGGCGTCGGAGCGCGCAAGACAGGTCTCCCCTTGCCGCAAGCGGCAAGGCTCGAATGTCTCGTGGCTCCTCCTTTTCCCCATGAAACCCGCTTCGCTGGGCTTTCATAGGGTCCCATTAAGCTCGTCAACCGCATCCCGTGACACTGCCGGTCCCAGCCGCACGCCGGGTCGGCGCGCCATGGTACCAAGTCGAAAAGACCCAACATTGACGTTTTAGCCGTTTCGCGGTATAATTACGGGAACAGACCATAAGACACCCGCCCCGACTGACAGGAGGTCCTCCATGGCTGAACGATATACCCGGCGGCGCATGACCGACCGGAAGGACGGTCGCCGGCTGCGCACCATCTCCCCGCTGTTCCAGCTCTCCCCCTTCACCATGCTCACCCCCGCCGACGCCGCCAGCAGCTTCACCGACTGCGTGGACGCCGCCCCGATAGAGGCGTGGCTGAAGGAGCGGCGCCGGGCAGGAGACGAGAACATCGGCCTGCTGCACGTGGTCATCGCTGCCTATGTGCGGATGGTGGCGCTGCGGCCCGCCATGAACCGGTTCGTGGCCGGGCGGTTCATCTACGCCCGGAACAACATAGACGTGATCCTCTCCCCCGGCGGCTCCGGCGGCGCGGATACCAGCGGCATGGACTTCACCGTCCGCTTCCAGCCCGGCGACACCGTGGCCGACGTGTACCGGAAGATCGGCGCCCGGACCGAGAACCTGAAAGCCGACCAGTCCGCCGACCGGTATGAGCGGGTGGCCTCCACGCTGGTGAAGACGCCCCGGTTCATCCTCCGGGCGGCCATGGGCGTGCTGCGCTGGCTGGACAGCCACGGGTGGCTGCCCACCTCCCTCACCGACAAGAGCCCCTGGCACGGCTCCGCCGTCATATCCGACGAGGGCGCGTTCCACCTGCCCCCGGTGCGCCGCAGCCTCAACGGCCTGGGCGCGCTGCCCGTGACCATATCCGTGGGCCGCATCCGCTCCGTTCCGGAGCCGGACAAGACCGGGAACTTCTCCGAACATAAGTACATCGACTTCTCCGTCACCTATGACTGCCGGGTGGCCGACAGCGCCTATATCGGCTCCGCGTTCCGGTATTTCCGCTACTTCCTGGCCAACCCCGACGCCCTCCAATTCCCCCCGGACCGGGTGAACGAAGATTCGCTTTAATGATGCAAAAAGCCTCCCCTGTGCAAGGGGAGGCTTTCCCATTTGGAGGCTCCCTTGTGCAAAGGGAGCTGGCAGCGCGAAGCGCTGACTGAGGGATCGTTGTCTTCTACAATCCCCCCGCCCGCCGTTGGCGGGCACCCCCCTTTACACAGGGGGGCTTTCTTGTTTATTCTTCCGCGGGCAGCTCCGTCTTGAACAGCGCCGCGGCGTTGCGCTCCACCGCGTCGGCGGTGGTGCGGGAGACCAGGTAATATTCCTCCCCGTTCACCACGCACAGCCGGTGGGCGCTGTCATAGGCGTAAAAGGCCACGGTGACCTCCGGGAAGGCCTGGCTGTCCTGCCGGAACACAAGACGGAACAGCTCCCCCCGGCCCTCATTCGCGCCGGTGCGGCTGTCCGCCGGCAGGGCCGCCACCTGGTCCAGCCACACGCTCACCTTCTCCGGGTCCAGGCTCCGCCCCCCCTCGGTATAGATGGGTTCCGGCTCCTCCCCCTCCTGGGCGGAGAGGGTCTTTTCCACCTCATAGGTCCCCTCCGTCAGGGAGAGGGTCATGCCCGTGAGCCTGTCCCAATCCAGGTCCGCCGGGCTCAGGGGCAGCATGCCGTCAAAGTCCGGGTACATGAGCCCGTCCAGGACCGTGCCCGCCACGGCGTACACCAGCGCCGACCCGCCCAGGCGGACATACACGTTCCCCTCGTCGTCATAGTCGCCGAACTGGAGCGTCACCGCCGGCCCGCTCTTCCCGCTCGTCAGCTCCACCGTGGCCTGTGGCTCGTCCAGGCCGTAGTCCGCCTCGTCCTCGGCGTCCCAGCTGACGCATTGGGTGAGGCCTATATCCGCCGCCAGCGCGATGAGCGTCTCCGTCTTAGCCGTATCCAGGGGCCGCCAGGACCCGTCCCCGCCGGACAGATACCAGGGGAAGGCGTCCGTGTACCACAGGTCCGCAGCGTCGGCCATCTTTTCCAGGGCATAGTCCCCCGCCCCGGAGCGGACGGCCATGGCCGTCACGTCCTTGGCGCTCACGTCCACGCTCTCCAGGGCCAGCACGTCGTCCAGCCCCAGCTGGAAGCAGCCCGCCAGGGTGCCGTCCTCCAGATACACCTTGTCGTCTCCGTCCAGGCGGACATACCAGGTGCCGGAGGCGTTGGGGTCGCCGATATAATATGTAGTGACCTTGTCCGCCGTGGCGGCCATGACGGCGATGGCCGGGTCGGCCAGGCCGTACTGGTCAAAGTCCGTCACCTTATCGATGACGCCCACAGCTTTTGTGGAGGACACCGCGTCCACTAAGGGCTTCACAGCCTCGGCGCTGATGGGACAGGCCGCGTCCTCGGCGTTGACCCAGGTATCCCCGTCCAGCTTCAGGTTCACCGCGTCGCCGAAGTAGTTCCAGGACACGGCGTTTATCTCCTCCGCCGGGCCCACGGCCAGGTCGATAGGCTCCTCATGGGCGTGCTCCGCCAACGTGGCCTCCCGGCGGCCTGACATGGTCTCCGCCAGGACCCATGCCCCTATCAGCACCGCCAGCGCCGCCAGCAGCGCCGCCAGCCTCGCCCCACGCTTCATCAGCGTCTCCTCCTTCGTATGAATATGACCAGCCCCGCCGACAAAAACAGCAGGGGCACCGCGATGGTCAGCGCCACCTTCAATACGCCCGCCGCCCCGCCGTCAAAGGTCAGGTAGTCGGCGGTGAGCTGCTTGGGGTGGATGGAGATGCTGTCCTCCAGCCGGCACAGCCAGTCGGCGGCGTTCAGAAACAGGTCCTGGTTGGCCCCGGAGACCATGTCGCTGAAGTCCGCCTCCATGAACCGGGTGGAGCCGAACACCACCATGCGCGCGCCGGTGCGCTCGTTCTCCGACGCGGCCGCCAAAACGAAGGAGCCCACCGGGTCGTCCTCCGCCTGGTCATAGGTGGAAAGGCCCTCCACGTCCAGTTTCACATAGCTGGTGCCGGAGCTGGTGAGAAGGGCCGTTGCCGTCACGTCCGGGTCCCGCTCCTCCTCCCCCGCCAGGGCCAGGGCCTGACAATCCGGCATGACCACCGAGTAATTCTCTCCCTGGGCCAGGGGCGCGGTGATCTCATGGGTCTGGATGGTGGGCAGGACCAGGTCGATATAGCCGTAGCTGTAGTAGCGGCTGTCGCTCTCCATCACATAGCCCCCGGTGAGCTCTATGCCGAAGGCGTTCAGAAGCGCCGTGAAGTTGGGCAGTTCCTCCGCCGTATAGGCGGTGGTGATGAGGAGCTGTCCGCCGGCCTCGGCGTAATCGGCGATGAGCTCCGCCTCCCGGTCCGTCAGGTCCTGGACCGGACCGAAGATGGCCAGCAGCCCGCAGTCGTCAGGCACGGCCTGCTCTGTCAGCAGGTTCAGGCTCCTCGTTTCGATGTTGTTGAGGGAGATGGCGGCGAGGACGCTGTCGGACACGCCCGTCTCCCCGTGGCCGGTGAGATAGTACATCACCGGCAGGGCCTCGCTTGTCACATAGCCGATGGCGCTGGTGATCTTCCCCTCGCCGGAGAACACGTCCAGATACTCCGTGTCCATGTAGGTCATGTAGTAGACGTAGGTATCATAGTCCGAGTAAGTCCACACATCCTTATAGGGGATGTACATGCTCCGCTGGCCGCACACCACGAGAAGGCTGTTCTCGTCGACTTCCTCGTCGGTATACTCCGCCGCGAAGCCGGGATAGCGCACCGGGTCCACCTGTGTCACCGTCACATGGTCGAACTCGGCGTATTTCTGCAGCACCTGCTCCATGGTGGGGTTTTCATACCCGTCCTGGACCAGCCAGTAGATGTCCACGTCCTTATCAAGGCTGGCCAATATCTGCTCCGTGCCCTCGGAGATGGAGTAGAGCTGGTTGTTGGTCATATCCAGCTGGGTCACCGACGCGGGAAGGGCGTTCACCGCCAAGTTCGCCACCATGGCGATGGCGATCACGATCACCGCCGCGAATACGCTGTAGGCCCCGGCCCGCCAGGCGCGGGTGCGGAAGGAGGCTCTGATCTTTCCCTTCACGACGCCCACCTCCTGCGCTCCATGGCCTGGACGGTCAGGAACAGGAACACCGCCGTCACCGACAGGAAATAGACGATGGACCGTATGTCGAATATATCATAGGTGAAGTTGTCGAATCTGTCGAAAACGGCCAGCTGCTCCACCACCTGGCCGATGAGCCCGGAAAACTTGTCCGGCCACAGGCCGTAGCACACGCCCAGCGCCGCCTCCATCGCCCCGGCGAACACCAGCGAAAAAAGGCCGTTTCTCGTGAGCCGCCAGAGGATCACGCCGAACAGGGCCGCCAGCACCGTGAACGCCGCGAGTGACGCTATGCCAGAGGTGGAGATGAACCGGGCCAGGGGCGCCAGGAAGTGCAGCACCAGCATCACCAGAAAGCATGCGCCGGCCGCCAGGCCCACGTTCTCCATGAGGCTGGAGATGAAAAGGCCGATGGCCGTCAGGGCCATGCCCAGAAAGAAGTAGCCCGCCAAGGCCCCGTAGGCGCTCTTCAGGGCCACGTGACCCGCTGTGGCCGCCGCGTTCAGAGCCAGGGGGTACAGGGCCATCACCGCCAGGGGCATGGCCATCACCGTCACCAGGGCGAAATACTTGCCCAGCACGATCCTCGTCATGCCCAGGGGCAGACTGTACAGGAGCTGGTCGGTCTTCTGGTGGCGCTCCTCGGCGATGGAGCGCATGGTGAGCAACGGTATGGTGATGAGGGCGATCCACTTCATGCTGTACAGCACGCTGGTAAAGTCCGGGCTGCCCTCCAGGTTGAAGGCCATCACATAGATGCCCGCGAACAGCAGCATAATGGCCCCGTACACATAGCCGGTCAGGCCGTTCAGCTGGCTGTCCAGCTCCCGCTCATAGATGGCTGTCATCTGCCGTCCGCCTCCTTCCTTCTGCGCCGCCGGCGCGGCTTTTCCGCCGGCTGCTCCGCCAGCGCGGGCTCATCCTGGGCCAGGGCCAGGAACACATCTTCCAAACTCGTCTGCTCCCGCTCCAGGCGCAGCACGGGGATGCGCCGGTCGCTGAGGGCGAAGCTGAGCCGCTCGTCCATATCCGGGCTCTGGTCCGAGCAGGAGACCACCGCCTCCGTCCGGCCGTCGGCGCCCATTTCCGCCGCGACCTCTGTCACGCCCGGCACCGGCTCCAGGGCCTCCCTCACCTCCATGGGCGAGGCCTTGGCTCCGATCCGGTAGACCACCCGTCCGGCCAGCTGGCCCTCCAGCTCCGCGGGCGTGCCGCAGGCCACCAGCTTCCCCCGGTGGATCATCAGTATCCGGTCGCATACTGCCTGGACCTCACTGAGGATGTGGCTGGACAATATCACGGTGTGGTCCTTCCCCAGGGAACGGATGAGCTTTCGTATCTCCACGATCTGCAGGGGGTCCAGCCCCACCGTGGGCTCGTCCAGGATGACAACCTCCGGCGCGCCCAGCAGGGCCTGGGCGATGCCCACCCGCTGGCGGAAGCCCTTGGACAGGTTTCGGATGAGCCGGTCGCCCACCTCCGTCACGCCGGTAACGGCCATGGTCTTTTCCAGCTCCTGGTCCAGGTCCTTCATGGCCACGCCCTTGGCCCGGGCCACGAAAGCCAGGTACTCCCGGGGCGTCATGCCCAGGTACAGGGGCGGCTGCTCCGGCAGGTAGCCCACCAGGCGGCGGGCCTTCAGGGGCTCTTCAAATATATCGTATCCGCCGATGGCCACCTGGCCCTCCGTGGCGGCCAGGCACCCGGCCAGGATGTTCATCGTCGTGGTCTTTCCCGCCCCGTTGGGGCCGAGAAAGCCGTATACGGCGCCCTTTTCCACGGTGAAGGTCAGATCCTCCACCGCCACATGGTCCCCGTATCGCTTTGTCAGGTGGCTCACCTCTATCATACCGCCGCCTCCTTTTATTTCCGCGGGCTATTCTACACCCATCCTTGTGGCTGTTTGTGACTGAATGATGAAATTTTCATGATTTTTTCCGCTGGGCCTCCCGGTATTCGGTAGGCGTACAGCCCTGGGTCTTTTTAAAGAGCGTGCTGAAATACCGGGCGTCCCGGAAGCCCGCCTGCCGGGCCGCCTGCCCCACGGGCACATCCGTGTCTGCCAGCAGGTCCCGGGCCAGCGCCATCCGCCGGGCGGTGACGTGCTCCGTGAACGTCACGCCCAGTTCCCGGCGGAACAGGGCCGACAGGTAGCCGGCCGTGACGCCGGCATGGGCCGCCGCCCCGGCCAGGGACAGTCCCGGGTCCGCGATCGTCTGCCCCATATAGGCCAGCGCCCGCCCCAGGGCCCCGCCGGTCTCCGCCGCCGGCGGGCTGCCGCCGGCGGGCTCCGATGGGTGAGCCGCACCCGTCTCCTCCGGCGCGGGGGACGGCTCCGCCGCGCCCGGCAGGAATATGTGCCTGTCCGGCTGGACGTACCGCCATGCCCACAGCCGGGACACCTCCTCCCAGCAGCCGGGCAGGTCCTCCAGCCGGGCTGCCGGACCGCTCACGGCCACATACCACCGGTCCAGGCCCCGGCGGACGAACTGCTCCTCCACCTGGTCCACGCACCGGCGTATGAGCCCGGGCATCTGCTCCGCTTCCCCCTTGATGAGCGCGGCGCAGGCGTCCGCCCCCCATGGGACGGTCACGTACTCGGAATACTTCAGAAAATAGGCCAGCAGGCCGCTGCGGGCCTCCGCAGCCGGATCGGTCAGGTAATCCGCCGCCGTCCGGGGCGGCAGGGGCAGGGTGAACAGGGCGATGGCATAGCCCCCAGCCTGCAGGTCCATATCCAGCCGCCGGGCCTCCGCCAGCGCCTCCGGCCGGTCCATGAGCCCTGAAAAGAGCCGCTCAAAGAAATGCCGCCGCACATAGGGCGCCATCTCCGGGTCCCGCAGGATGTCCTCTCTCGTCATGGATGGCGCCTCCTCACCGGCTGCTGCCCCGCTCCATCAGCTCCCAGTCCAGGCTCCGGCTGGTGCCCTGCTGTCCCCGGAGGATATGGATGAGCTCTTCCGCCGCCGCCTGGCCCATACGGCTGTGCCGGTGCCAGAGGGAGGTGATGTGGATGGGGCCGATCTGGCTGTAGTAGCTGTTGTCGAAGCTGACCACAGCCATGTCCTCCGGCACCCGCCGGCCCATGGCCAGCAGCTCCCGGATCAGGTGGAAGGCCACCTCGTCGTTGTAGCAGATCACCGCCGTCACGTCGTCCAGCCGCTCGGTGATGAAGCGGCGCAGCAGCGCGCCCCCCTGCTGCTCCATCATCTCCAGCCGGTCCTGGGTGTCGTACCAGCAGAAGCGCCGGTCGGAGATCATGAGGCCCTGGTCCCGGATGGCGGAGACGCTGCCGTGGTAGCGCTGGGGGCCCTGGACGTCGTCGGACTTGAAGATGCCGCCGATGCGCCGGTGGCCCTTATCTATAAGATATTGGGCCAGCTTATAGCCGCCGCCGTAGTTGTCATCGGACACGCAGGGAATGCCGGGCAGCTCCGCGTAGGCCCCGTGGAGGAACACCATGGGCACGCCGGTGCCACGAAGCTGCTGGTAAAGGTCCGAGTTGGGGTTGGGCAGGGCCGTCTTGGACCCCTCCACCAATATGCCCCCCACCGGCTGGGCCAGAAGCTGCTGCAGTATCTCCCGCTCCCGGCTGATCTGGTTCTCCGTGGCGAATATCAGCGTGGAATACCCCTCCGCGGCAAAGACGCTCTGGGCGTCGTGGAGGATGGTGGGAAAGATGTAGTCGTCCAAAAAGGAGGATATGACCGCCACCTGCCGGGTCTGGCTGGCCCGGGCCAGGCCCGTGGCGTAGGTGCCGCTGCCCTGGCGGGACTGGACCACGCCCTCCTCTGCCACAAGCTGCAGCGCCCGGCGCACCGTCTG
>CANRMG010000076.1 GCA_947631675.1 uncultured Oscillospiraceae bacterium | reverse complement strand
TCCGTCACCAGTACGCACTCCCGGGGGCTCTCCGCCGTGAACAGCAGCCGCAGGCCCCACAGCCCCACCCCGGTATATACCTCCGGGTGGTCGGCCAGGAATATCTTCCGGGCGTCATAGACCGTGTTCCGGCAGCCGAAGCCCTTCGCCACCGGATACACGCCGCCGAAGGCGTCCGACATGCTGGTGGGCGTGGAGCAGGAGCACCGCCCCGCGCTGTTGCGGATCAGGCAGTGGTCCGTCACCATCACCGGCACCCGGCCGTAGACGATCATCTCCGTGGGGGCGCTCTTGGCCAGCGCCGCGATCTGCCGGGCCGTCAGCTCGCAGGAGGCGGTCACGGACCGGAAGCCCGCCCGGCCCAGCCGGTGCAGCGTCCAGGAGTTGGCCACGTTCAGGCCAAAGTCCCCCCGCACGGCCATGCCCGCCTGGCCCGCCGCGGCCAGCAGCCCCAGATCTCCCGCCAGGACCTGGGTGACGCCCCGGGCCTTCAGGGTCTCCAGAAGCTCCCGCAGCTCCGGCTTTTCCGCCTCGGACACCACCGCCGGCAGCACCGCCGCGATCTCGGTGCCCCGGGCCGTGAAGTGCTCAAGGCCCTCCGTCCCCGCCGCCAGCAGCTCCGCCGGCACGTACAAGAGGTCCGGCCCCGTGGCGGCCAGCTCCGCCGTCAGCTGGTTGGTGCTGGTCACCTGGATGATGAGCTTCGGCGCACCGGGGTCCTCCAGGCCCTCCGGCATGGCCGGACGGGGACCCTCACGGACCTGATCGCTGTCCCGGCTCTTGTCCGCCAGCTCCCCCAATAGGGCCTTCCGGGCCTCCTCCACCGCCTCGTCGGGATAGTCCAGGCCCTGGTCGATGGCGCAGTTGACTTCCGTACAGTTGAAGGGCGTGCCCCCCGTCCGGTACAGGATCTCCCGCACCCGGCCGGCGGATATGCCCTGCCGGCCCAGGTCTATGGGCTCGTAGCCCTTGTAGGCCGCCCGGCGGCCCATATTGTCCTCCGCGGCGAACAGGGCCGGTTTGCCCGGCTGCATCACCGCGTAAAACTTCACCGGCACCCGGCGAAGTTCGCCGTTCATATAGCTCTTGCGGACCTCCGACACGGTCCGGGCCGCCGCCCGGTCCGGCTGGCGCTCGGGCAGGGCGAACATATCCGCCCCCGGCTCCCCGGTGAAGTACCCGTCCGTGAGGGCGCCGGAGGAGAACACCTGCCGCAGGGTCTCCCGCTCGTCATCCGAGGGCATCACCTGCTCCCGGATGGCCCGGGCATAGAGCCGGGTCACATAGGCCACGTACTCCGGTCCCCGGTCCCGTCCCTCGATGAGGGCGCACTTCACGCCCACCGCCTCCAGGCCCTCCAGGTGGTCGATAAGGCACACATCCGCCATGGCCAGCGGCCGCTCGTCCATCCGCCCGCCCAGGGAGAACCGTCCCTGGCAGGGCATGGTGCAGTTCATGCAGCTGTCGCTGCGGTGCTCGTGGGCCAAAGCGCCTATGTAGCAGCGTCCGCCGTGGGCCACGCACACGGGCCCGTGGACGCATACCGCCGTCTCGATGGGGGCCTTGCGGGCGACGTCGGCGATCTGCTCCGCACTCAGCTCCGGGGCCAGGGTCACCCGGTCCAGGCCCATGGCAGCGGCGGCTGTCACGCCCTCCAGGCTGCTGACGGCCAAGCGTATATCGCCCCATAGGGGCATATCCGGCAGCACCCGGCGCAGGGCGCCGATGAGCCCGATGTCCCGGACGATGAGGGCATCCGCCCCCTCCTTCGCCGCGAACACGGCCAGGTCCAGCGTCCGGTCCATGCTCTCATCCGTGCACAGGCCGCCGATGGATACCGCGGCGGCGCACCCCCGCATCCGGCAGTAGCGGATGCTCCGGGCCAGGCCCTCCCGGTCCAGATCCTGTCCGCTCTTCCCGGGGGCCGTGAGCCCGTCGCCCATATACACGATGTCCGCTCCGCTCTGCACCGCGGCGATGACCGCCTCCGTGCTCCCGGCGGGCGCTAAAAGCTCAAGCATTGGTCCCCTCGCTAAAAAACTGTATAGACCACTTTATTATAAACAATATCTGCCCATAAAACAAGTGGAAATCCCAAATTCTGGCGGTCGTTACAAAAACTTAAAATTTCGCCGCCCGCAGGCCTTCCAGCACCTCATAGGGCACCGCCAGGTCCCCGTCCCTCCCGGTGCCCATGGCGATGTGGGGCTTGCGGCCGCCGTGAAAGTCGCTTCCCCCCGAAGGGGCCAGACCCAGACGCCCGGCAAGGTCCAGGAGCATGGCCCGCTCCTCCTCCGAATAGCCGGGGTACCACACCTCCATGGCCCCGCAGCCGGCATCCTTCGCCGCCCGCAAAAAGGCTTCCAGCTCCTCCCCCTCATAGCCGTACTGCAGGGGATGGGCCGCCACCGCGAGACCCCCGGCCTGACGGATGGACGCCGCCGCCCGGGCAAGCGCCATTCGTGCCCGGGGGATATAGTAGCGCCCCCTCCTCCCCAGATACCGGCGGAAGGCGTCGTCCACCGAAGTGGCAAAGCCATGGTCCATGAGCCACTGGGCGATATGGGGCCGGCCCAGCACTGCCCCGGGATGGGCCCGGCGCAGGTCCCCCACGGTGACGGCGAACCCGTCCGCCGCCATGGCGGCGATCATCTTTTCGTTGCGCTCGTCCCGGGCCCGGACGGCAAAGTCCGTGGCGGCCCGGAGGCTCTCAGCTGCCGGGTCGATGAACAGTCCCACGATGTGCACGCCCTTGTCCCGGTATTGGGCATTCATCTCGACGCCGGCGATGACCTCCACCCCCAGCGCCGCCCCGGCGGCCATGGCCTCAGGCAGGCCGGCGACCGTGTCGTGATCCGTGACGGCGATGGCCGCCAGACCCAGTTCTTGGGCCAGCTCCACCGCCTGCCGGGGCGTATATGTCCCGTCCGAGGCCGTGGTATGGACATGAAGATCCACGTTCCCTTTCATGTGCCGCCCCCCTTTTGTTCAGTATACCACGCCCCGCCCCGTTAAGCAAAACTTGTCACCGCCGGTCAGTTCTGCTATACTATTAGGGCGTGGACCTTACACCAAAGAGACAAGGATGCTCACCCATGGACGACAGCAAACTGAAACTGAATTGCCCCAGCCTGCTGGCGGTGCCCCGTCAGCACGCGGACAGGCTTTTGGAATCCGCCGACGGAGACTGTGCGCTCTTGTACCTGCACATCCTGAAAAACGGCGGCGCGCTGGACATGGACCGGGCCGCGGCGGAGCTGCGCCTGTCCGGGCAGCGCATCCGGGGCCTGGCCATGAAGCTGGAGGGCATGGGCCTGCTGTCGGAGGGGGACGCCAAGCCCCTGCCGGAGCGGCAGGCGCCGGAGTACCGGGCGGCAGACGTGGTCCGGCGCAGCCAGTCGGACCCGGCCTTCCGGGCCCTGGTGGATGAGGCCCAGAACAAGCTGGGCCGGGTGCTGTCGTCCACGGACCTGAAAAAGCTCTTCGGCATATACGACGACCTGGGCCTGCCCGTGGGCGTTATCATGCTCCTGATCAACTACTGCAAGGACGAGCACGACCGGCGCTACGGCGCGGAAAAGCACCTAGGCTTCGCCGTCATCGAGAAGGAGGCCTACGCCTGGTTCGACCGGGAGATCATGACGGACGAGCAGGCAGAGGCATGGCTGGCCGAGCAGGAGCGCCGCCGTGGCCTGGCCGCCGAGGTACAGCGGGCCATAGGCATCCGGGACAGGGCGCTCACGGCCACGGAGAAGAAGTACGTCGCCTCCTGGATCGACCTGGGCTTCGGCCCGGAGGAGCTGGCCCTGGCGGCGGACAGGACCGTCACCAACACGGGGGCCCTGAAGTGGCGGTACATGGACTCCATCGTCAACTCCTGGCATAAGAAGGGCCTGCACACCCTGGCCCAGATCGAGCAGGGCGACCGCAAGCCCGGCCGGGGCGGCTGGGAGACGCCCACCATGGAGGTGGACGAGCAGGAGCTCCGGCGGCTGCAGAAGCTGCACGAGAAGATCAAAAACGGCTGAGGATAGGAGCGCAAATGGACGGAAAGCTGCTGGCCCTTGCCAGAGAGGAAAAAGAGAATATCCGCCGTCAGGCCCTGCGCACGGACCGACAGCGCCACCGGGAGGTATACGCCCGGGTGCCGGAGGTGCGCCGACTCGACGAAGCCATCGCCGCCCTTGTGCCCCAGGCGGCGGCCGCGGCCCTGGCCGGCGGCGCCTTCCCGGAGGAGCTGAGCCAAAAGAGCCTGGAGCTCCAGGCCCGGCGGGCGGAGCTGCTGGTGGAAAACGGCTGGCCCACAGACTATCTGGACGGGGCGTGGGACTGCCCTCTCTGCCGGGACACGGGCTATGTGCGGGGCGAGATGTGCTCCTGCCTTCACAAGCTTTACGACCAGGTCCAGGCCCGGGACCTGTCCGCCCTTTTGAAGCTGGGCAGCGAGAGCTTCGACACCTTCGACCTGTCCTGGTACGACGACGGCCGGCCCAACGGCCCCCGGGCCCAGATGCAGATCGTGTTCGACATCTGCCGGGACTACGCCCTCAACTTCCGCCAGAAGGGTTCCGACAACCTGCTTCTGCAGGGCAGCACGGGTCTGGGCAAGACCTTCCTGTCCGCCTGCATCGCCCGGGAGGTGGCCCGCCAGGGTCGGTCCGTGGTGTACGAGACCGCCGGCGGGGCCATGGACGCCTATGAGGCCGCCCGCTTCGGCCGGGACGAGGACGCCGCCGCCCACACCCACCGGATGGAGGACTGCGACCTGCTCATCCTGGACGACCTGGGCACGGAGATGGTCTCCGCCTACTCCGTCACCGCGCTGTATACCCTTATCAACACCCGCCTGATGGCCCGGAAAAAGACCGTCGTCACCACCAACCTGACCGACGAGCAGATCAAAAAGCGCTACACGCCCCAGATCGCCTCCCGGCTTTTGGGGGAATACCAGCCCCTCCACTTCATCGGCCAGGACATCCGGGTGCTGAAAAAGGCCCGGAGCCTGGATTGACAAATGCTCTGACGCAGGCGTATAATGATCCCTACGAGGTATTTTTTCATGATGTTTCGATCTTAAAAACAGAATGACCCACGGAAAATGAGGCAGGCTTCGGCTTGCCGATTTGCCGTGGGATTTTTGCGCCCAAAAGCGCCCAACATTCTGTTTTTTGAGGTCGAACTACCATGAAAATAAAACGCAATGTCTATATCCTTTACGCCGTGTCTTTTCTGCAGGGCATGGTGTTCTACGCCGCCGTGGCCTCCCTGTACCGCCAGGCCCGGGGGCTGACCCTGGGGCAGATCACCCTCCTGGAGAGCATATCCTTCCTCATCCAGCTGGCCATGGAGCTGCCCTGGGGCGTGCTCGCCGACCGCATCGGCTACAAAAGGACCATGACCGCCGGGTGCGGCGTCTATGCCCTATCCAAGCTCATCTTCTGGCGGGCGGACGGCTTCATGGACTTCTTCTGGGAGCGGGTGCTCTTAAGCATGTCCGTCGCAGCCCTGTCCGGGGTGGACGAGAGCATCCTGTACCTCTCCTGCGGCGACGGGGACAGCCAGAAGGTCTTTGGCCGGTGGGGCGCGTGGAGCACGGCGGGGCTTCTCATAAGCGCCGGGGCCTTCTCCCTTTGGATGGCCGACGACTACGCCCTGGCGGCTCTCGCCACCCTCATCGCCTACGCCCTGGCGGCGGTGCTCACGCTGTTTCTTACGGAGGTCCGGCCCCCGGAGAAGGAGCGGCGGGCGCCGGTGCGCGCCTTTTTCCGGCTGCTGGGGTCAACGCTGCGCCAGCGGCGGTTCATGCTGCTGGTGGTATGCATGGCTCTGTACGGCGTAGTGCTGAGCACGGTGTGCACATGGCTCAACCAGAACCAGTACCTCCGGTGCGGCATGGGGAGCCGGGCCATGGGCTGGGTCTACATCGCCGTGTCGGTGGTGTCCATGGCCGGCGTGTTCTCCCAGCGGTTCACCGATAAGCTGGGCCGGGGCCGCTCGGTGCTGTGGACGCTGGCGCTGACGGGCGCGGCCTGTCTCACGCTGACGACAACCCGCTCGGCGGCGCTCTCCGTGGGCTGCATCCTCTTCATGGAGGGCTCCTGCGCCCTCATAAACCCGCTGATGAGCCAGGTGTGGAACCGGCAAGTGACGGTTGCCGACCGGGCCACACAGCTGAGCATCTACGCGGTGCTGGACGAGGCCATTGCCGCCGGGGGGACCCTTATCCTGGGCCAGGTGGCAGAGAGGAGCCTGGACGCATCGTTCGTGCTGTGCGGGGCGGTGTGCTTTATATGCGCCCTGGCCGCGGCAGTCTTCTGCCGGCAGTATTTTGAATAAGATACGGAAAAAGCCCGGAGCCGATGGCTCCGGGCTTTTCGCTTTATTGATCCGTCGTGGCGATGTCCCGCACCAGGCACGTGAGCTCGCCGTCCTGTACATCCACCGCCAGCGTCGCCCCGGCGGGGATGTCCCCGGAGAGGAGCTTTTTGGCGATAAGCGTCTCGGCGGCGCTCTGCAGATACCGCTTCAGGGGCCGCGCGCCGTATACCGGGTCGAAGCCCCGGTCGATGATGAGCTCGGTGGCGGCGGGGGTGAACTCCAGGCCCAAGCCCTTGTCCGCCAGGCGCTGGCGCAGGCTGTCGGTGAGGATGGCAATGATGCCGGTGAGGTTTTCCTTCGTCAGGGGCTTGAAGAACACCGTCTCGTCCAGCCGGTTCAAAAACTCCGGTCGGAAGGACCTTTGCAGCTCCCCCATGACGGCGGCCTTCGCCTCCAGGGTAATGTCCCCGTCCGGGCCGATGCCCTCCAGGAGATAAGGGCTTCCCAGATTGGACGTGAGGATGATGACGGTATTCTTAAAGTCCACCGTCCGGCCCTGGGAGTCCGTGATGCGTCCGTCGTCCAGCACCTGCAGGAGGATGTTGAACACGTCCGGGTGGGCCTTTTCCACCTCGTCGAAGAGGACCACGCTGTAGGGCCGGCGGCGCACCGCCTCGGTGAGCTGGCCGCCCTCGTCATAGCCCACGTACCCCGGAGGGGCGCCGATGAGCCGGGAGACGGAGAACTTCTCCATGTACTCGGTCATGTCGATGCGCACCATGCTCTTCTCGTCGTCGAAAAGGGCCTGGGCCAGGCTCTTGGCAAGCTCCGTCTTGCCCACGCCGGTGGGGCCCAGGAAGAGGAAGGAGCCGATGGGCCGGTTGGGGTCCGCGATGCCCGCCCGGGAGCGCAGTATGGCCTCGGTGACGAGGCGCACCGCCTCGTCCTGGCCCACCACACGCCGGTGCAAAATGTCCTCCAGGTGCAGCAGCTTTTCCCGCTCGCCCTCCATGAGCCGGGCCACGGGGATGCCCGTCCAGCGGGCCACGATGCCGGCGATCTCCTCCTCGGTCACCGCGTCCTGCACAAGGCTCCCGCTCTTATGGGGCGCGGCCTCCGCCTCGGAGAGCTTCTTCTGCAGGGCCGGGATGGTCTCGTATTTGAGCCGCGCGGCCTTTTCATATTCATAGTTCTGCTGGGCCCGCTCCATGTCGGCGGTCTGGCGCTCGATCTCGGCCTTCAGGCCCTTCACCGCGTCCACGTCCGCCTTCTCCGCCTCCCAGCGGGCCTTCATCTCGGCGAAGGTCTCCTTTTCGGCGGCCAGCTCCTGACGAAGTTTTTCGAGACGGTCCTGACTTAGGCGGTCCGTCTCCTTTTTGAGGGCCATCTCCTCTATTTCCATCTGCATGATGCGCCGGCGCACGTCGTCCAGTTCCGACGGCATGGAGTCTATCTCCGTGCGGATGAGGGCGCAGGCCTCGTCCACCAGGTCGATGGCCTTGTCCGGCAGGAAGCGGTCGGTGATATACCGGTTGGACAGCGTCGCCGCCGCCACCAGGGCTGCGTCATGGATGCGCACGCCGTGGTATATCTCGTAGCGCTCCTTGAGGCCCCGGAGGATGGAGATGGTGTCCTCCACCGTGGGTTCCTCCACCAGCACGGGCTGGAACCGGCGCTCCAGGGCCGCGTCCTTTTCGATATACTTTCTGTACTCGTCCAGGGTGGTGGCGCCGATGCAGTGCAGCTGCCCCCTCGCCAGCATGGGCTTTAAGAGGTTGCCCGCGTCCATGCTGCCTTCAGTCTTGCCGGCGCCCACGATGGTGTGCAGCTCGTCGATGAAAAGGAGTATCTTCCCCTCGCTCTTGGCGATCTCCTCCAGCACGGCCTTGAGCCGCTCTTCAAACTCGCCCCGGTACTTGGCCCCGGCCACGAGAGCGCCCATGTCGAGGCTGAACACCGTCTTGTCCTTCAGCCCCTCGGGCACGTCCCCCCGGACGATGCGCTGGGCCAGGCCCTCGGCGATGGCGGTCTTGCC
>CANRMG010000075.1 GCA_947631675.1 uncultured Oscillospiraceae bacterium | reverse complement strand
CGGGCCGCCACGGCCCGCACCCAGGGCTCTATCTGCGCCTTCCCGGCGGCTACGTCCACGTTCTCCAGCACCTTCCACAAGCTCTCATAGGCCCGGCGCAGGGCAGACCCGGCCAGCTCCTGCCAGCCCCTGGCCCGGTAGAAGTCATATCGCTCCGTGAAGGCCTCCACCGCCGCCAGGTATTTCAGGGATATGGGGGAGGTCATGACGGAGTTTTCCCGGCACACATCCCAGTAGAGCACGTCGGGGATGACCGCGATAGATTTACATAATATAGTCTGCTCCGTGGCCAGGATCTCGTCTTCGCATATGCGCCCTTCCCGAAAACGGACAGAGTCGAACAGCGCCCGCCGGTGCAGCCGGTTCCAGGGCACGATGTACCGCCAGGCGTCTGGGGCAAATTCCATCCGCCGGTAAAAGGCCTCCGGCCCGATGACCTCCGGCCCGATGGGCGAGATGGGGATGAGAACCTTGTCCTGCCCGTCCACGTATGTCACGTCGCACAGGCTCATATCCGCCCCGGTGGATACAAGGGCGGCGTACAGCTTTTCGTACATATCCGGGGCGATGTGATCGTCTGCGTCCACAAAGCCGATATAGGCGCCGGCGGCGATGTCCAGTCCCGCGTTCCGGGCGGAGGCCGCCCCGCCGTTGGCCTTATGGATCACCCGGACCCGGGGGTCCCTGGCCGCGTAGCCGTCGCACAGGGCGCCGCAGCCGTCGGGGGAGCCGTCGTCCACCAGAATGATCTCCAAATTTTTATACGTCTGGGCCAGCACGCTCTCCACGCTTTGAGCGAGATACTTTTCCGCCTTATAAACCGGGATGATCACGGTTATTTTTTCCCTGGCGGCAGCGTCCATACTCGTCCTCCGATGGCCCCATTTTCCTGTATAGCATTATAATTAGTATGACAGGGCCTGTCAAGAAGCCGCCCCTCCCCCGGCGGCGGGGCAGGCGGCGGCGCGACAAAATCAGTCATAAGAAATTTTTGTATTTTTCCTTAAAATGGCACGTCAGTATTTGCAAAATAGTTAGTTCTGTGTTATCATATGCTGGACAAAGCACTGAGGAGACAGAATATGCCGACAAACAAGAAATACGACTGCCTGAAACTGCAGAATCAGCTTTGCTTCCCCTTGTACGCCGCCTCCCGCGAGGTGGTAAAGCGCTACAGCCCCTACCTGAACAAGCTCGACCTGACCTACACCCAGTACATCACCATGATGGTCCTGTGGGAACACGGCTCCATCACCGTAAAGGACGCGGGACAGCTCCTGTATCTGGACTCCGGCACCCTCACCCCGCTTTTCAAGAAGCTGGAGGAGAAGGGTCTGGTAGTCCGGGCCCGTTCCAAGACGGACGAGCGGAACCTGATCGTGTCCCTGACGGAAAAGGGCGAGGCGCTGAAGGAGCAGGCCGTGGAGATCCCCGGACGGCTGGCCGACTGTGTGTGCCTGGCGCCGGAGGAGTTCTCCCAGCTGTACGGACTGCTGTACAAGCTGCTGAGCGAGCTGAGCTAAGGCGATCAACGGCGAAAAACTGCCGCGCATGAGCGCGGCAGTTTTTTATTTTCTCTTTTTCAAAGCCTTGGCAGATAGAGGATCGCCAGCATGATGAGGCCGTACAAAAATGCCATGAGCAGAAGGAGCTTGTCGTGGGTGATCACGTCCACCGGGTCGCCGTAGGAGTCCGACTCGATGTCCGAGCTGTACTTCATCATCAGCAGGATCACAATGGGCACCGTCCATATCAGCTTGTCCGTCCCGAACCGGGCGATGACCTCCTCGTCCGTGCTCCACAGGGCGTAAAACACGATGGCGTTGGAAAGGCACAGGTACATGAACTTGTCCAGGAAGGACACGGAATAATACTGCAGCACCCGCCGGGTGGAGGCCGGCGTGTCGCTCTTGAGTATCTCATTGCGCCGCTTGCCCAGGCTCATATAAAAGGACAAGGCGAACACCGTCAGGGTCACCCAGTGGGACACATGCCCGTCGATGACCGCTGCGCCGTAAAATACCCGCAGCACGAACCCGGACACCAGCAGCAGAAGATCCACGAAGGGCACATGCTTCAGCCCCATGCTGTAGCCCACATTCACCACGAAATAGGCCAGAATCAGCGCCGTTCCCGTCCGGGCGTCCTTGCAGGCCAGGACGCTCAGTCCCAGGCCCGCCGCCGCCAGCACTGCCATCAGCACGCAGGCAGCCGGGACGCTCACCTCGCCGGAGGCGATGGGCCTGGTGCGCTTTACCTCATGCTGCCGGTCCGCCTCCGCGTCCCGGATGTCGTTGAGCACATACACCGCCGAGGAGGCCAGGGAGAAGGCGAAAAAGCCTATGACCGTTCGGACCAGCAACTCCGGCTGGAACAGCTGTCCGGCAAAGATGACGGCGATGAAGATCAGGCCGTTTTTCAGCCAGTGCTTCGGCCGCATCAGTCTGACGATGCTCCCCAGAGGGGTATTCGTCCTCTTCCGTTCCATAATGGCCCTCCTCTCCTGTTTCTTCGCGCCTGCTTATTGCCCTGCGGGCGCGTACTTCTCCGGCACCACGTCCAGCCCCGCCAGGTACCGCCGGAGCATGTCGAAGGCGTGGTTGGCGGCCAGCTGACGCACCCGGGCCCGGCCGGAGCCCACATGGAGCTCCCGGACCCACACGCTCTCCCCGTCCGCCAGACCCACGAACACGGTGCCCACAGGATGGACCCCATCTCCGTCGGGGCCGGCCAGACCCGTGGCGGAAAGGCCGATGTCCGTATTGGCCGCCCGGCGCACGCCCTTTGCCATGGCCGCCGCCGTCTCACAGGACACGGCGCCCTTCTCCTCGATCATATCCCGGTCGATGCCCAGCATGGCGGCCTTCACCTCGTTGCAATAGGTGACCGCGCCGCCCTTGTATACCGCCGAGGCGCCGGCGAGGGAGGTGAACCGCTGGCCGATGAGGCCGCCCGTCAGGCTCTCCGCGGCGGAGAAGGTCTTCCCCTTCTCCCCCAGCAGCCGCAGGCACACCGCCTCCAGGCTGGGCTCGTCCACGGCGTATGCCTTGTCCCCCAGCACCGCCCGGACCTTTTCTACCACCGGCGCGCACATGGCCTCGGCCTGGGCCTCGGTGGGCGCCTTGGCGGTAACACGGAGCATGACCTCGCCGAACTTGGCGTAGGTGGCCAGGCTGGGGTTGGCCATGTGCTCCATCTCGGCGCGGAACATGCTCTCGATGGCGCTCTCGCCGATGCCGAACACCATGATCTGCCGGGAGAAAATCACGTCCCCGGACAGCTTCTTTAAGTACGGCACCGCACAGGCCCTGAACATGGGCAGGCACTCCCTCGGCGGGCCGGGCAGCATAACGACGTGCACCCCGTCCTCCTCGAAGGCACAGCCGGGGGCGGTGCCCCAGTCGTTGTGGAACACCGTGCACCGCTCAGGCAGATAGGCCTGCTGCAGATTGTTGTCCGTATAGGGGCTGGTGCCGTTGCGGGCGAACCATTCCTTTAAAAAGGCCGCCTCCTCCGGGTGCAGCTCCAGCTTCCGGCCGAAGCACTCCGCCAGCACGTTTTTCGTCAGGTCGTCATAGGTGGGCCCCAGGCCCCCGGTGGTGATGATAAGGTCCGCCCGGCTCCGGGCGACGGCCACGGCCTCAGAAAGCCTCTTGGGGTTATCTCCCACCACCGTGTGCCAGAACACATTGATCCCCAGGCCGGACAGCAGCTGGGACAGGTCCGCCGCGTTGGTGTTCACGGTGTTGCCCAGCAGCAGCTCGGTACCAACAGCCAATATCTCACAGTTCATGATGTATCTCCTGACTATCATTCGTTGCGTAGGAGAAGCGCGGCCGGCCCTTCCAGTGTTGGCATAGCGCGGCACAGCCCCGGACCAAGGCTGGCGTAGTGCGGCCTGGCCCGACAGTATCCCTGCCGCTAAGGCTCGCTGCGCTCGTCAACCGCGTCCGGGACACTGCCGGTGCCCGCCGCACGTCGGGTAGACACGCCCGCCGACGGCGCCCCAAGGAGGCAGCGTCCCTCGGACGAACATTGTTGAGCGAAGCGAAACGGTTCGCGAGGGATGCTGTCGACGCAGGGAGCGCCATGGCACACCTCTCAAAACGCAAAATTCCCGTCCACGAACACAGGCACCTCTTGGCCTTCGTGGGTGGTGCCCACGATGGAGAGGTCCTTTGTCCCCACCATGAAGTCCACATGGTTGATGGACTGGTTGAGGCCCGCGGCCTTCTGCTCCTCCTCCGACATATCCGCCCCGCCCTTCACGCAGGTGGGATAGGAGGAGCCGAAGGCCAGATGGCAGGAGGCGTTCTCGTCGAAGAGCGTCTCATAGAACAAAATGCCCTTGTTCCGTATGGGGCTGTCGTAGGGCACCAACGCCGCCTCGCCCAGGGAGTGGGAGCCCTCGTCCAGGTCGATGGAATGGCGCAGGATGTCTTCGCCTTCTGCCGCATGGACGTCCATGATACGCCCGTCCTTGAAGTCCAGATAGAAGTCCTTCACCAGATTCCCGTCCAGGGCCAGGGGCATGGCCGCCACGGCCCGTCCGTTCACGCCGTCCCATTTTGGGGCGGTGAATATCTCCTCCGTGGGCATATTGGCCACGAACTCGACGCCTCCGGCGCTCTTTTCGCTGCCGCCGATCCAGACGTGGTTCTTGGGCAGCTCTATAGTCAGGTCCGTGCCGATAGAGTTTACATAATGCAAATTCTTGAAGTTATAAGCGTTCAGCGCCTGGCACCGGCGGGCGGTGACGTCGATGTGCTCCCGCCAGCGCTCCACCGCTTTGCCGTCGCCGGTGATGCGGCAGACGGAGAAGATGGCGTCCCACAGGGCGTCCATGGCCGCTTCTTCGGACATGTCTGGGAACACCTTTTTCGCCCAGGCGGGGGTGGGATAGGCGCCGATGGACCACTGGAACTGGCCCGCGTCCATGGCGTCGTAGTAGGCCTTGCCGTTGGCCCCGGCCACCCGCTGGTAGGCCTGGATGCGTTTGGGGTCAACTCCCTTAAAAAGCTCCGGGTCCGAACCGATGATGCTGAGCGCCGGGGCGTTTTTCTCCAGCAGCCAGTCCAGCCTCGCCTTCTTATAGGCGGGGAACTCGCCGAACACGGCCTCGTCCGCCCGCAGGAATTTCTCCCGGTCGGTGAAGTCGTCGTACCAGTCCAGGATCACCTCCCGGGCGCCCCGGTCGTAGCAGGCGGCCACGCACAAGCGGGTAAGGGGCGCGCACTCCAAGGGGCTGGATATGCGCAGCGTCTGCCCCGCCTGGACATTCAAGCCCACGTCCACCAGCAGATGGGCGTATTCTCTCAGCTTCGCGTCAAAATTCTCTACCATATCAATACCCTATCTTCACAAATTCTATCCCGGCCACGGCCTCGGCCACCAGGGCGTCCACGTCCAGACCGGCTTCCGCCTCCCGGACCTTGCGCAGCTTGGGGTGGGTGCAGGGGTGGCGGGGGGTGAACACGGTGCAGCAGTCCTCATAGGGAAGTATGGACGTGTCGAAGGTGTCTATGCGCCGGGCGATGGTGATGACCTCCGCCTTGTCCATGCCCACCAGGGGCCGCAGCACGGGCACGTCGGCGCAGTCCTCCGTGGCGGCCATGGCCTCCATGGTCTGGCTGGCCACCTGGCCCAGGCTCTCCCCAGTGATGATGGCGCCGCACTTGTTGTCCGCCGCGATGGCGGCGGCGATGCGCATCATCATGCGGCGCATGATGATGGTGAAATAGTCCTCGGGGCACTTGGCCCTGATCTCCTCCTGGATGTGGGTGAAGGGCACCACCTGCACCACCATCCGCCCGCACCAAGGTACCAGCAGCTTTGCCAGGTCCAGCACCTTCTGCTTGGCCAGCTCCGAGGTGTAGGGGAAGGAGAAAAAGTGCACCGGCAGGATGCGCATGCCCCGCTTGGCCATCATCCAGGTGGACACGGGGCTGTCGATGCCGCCGGAGAGGAGGCTCACGGCGGGCCCCGCCGTGCCCACGGGCAGGCCGCCCGCCCCGGGCACCGGCGCGCCGTGGATGTAGGCCGCCCTATCCCGGACCTCCAGGTGGACCACCAGCTCCGGGGTATGCATGTCGGCGATGAGGTCCGGGAACGCGTCGTGGAGCGCCCCGCCCACGTACTGGCTCAGCTGTACGCTGGTCATGGGGAACGCTTTGTCCCCCCGGCGGGATTCCACCTTAAAGCTCTTAACGCTGGTGAGTTCGTCCCGCAGGTATTCCGCGGCCCGCTTTGCGATGGCCTCCGGGTCCTTCCCGCAGGCGGCGGCCCGGGTCAGGGTCATGACGCCGAACACCTTTGTAAGGGCCTCGAAGGCTCCGTCCACGTCACAGTCCTCCGACTGGGGCTCCACATAGATGACGGACTGGTTAGCGGTCACGGTGAAGGGGCCGAAGCGCTTGATGCGCCGGCGGAGGTTCGATGTCAGCTTCTGTTCAAAGGAGCGCTTGTTCAGGCCCTTGAGGACCACTTCGCCCTCCTTCAGCAGTATCATATCGGTCATATATGTTTCTCCGATCCGTTGCGGTTGTGAGCTATATTTGGGGTCCCCGCGCGAGCCCAGCGCAGCGGGTCGCGTGGGGAAGAGGAGGCACCGTGAAATACTTGAGCTTTGCCGCTTGCGGCAAAGGGAGACCTATTTCACGAGTGCCGACGACGTTCTATATTGTATGGCCTCCGCCAGATGATGGGGCTGGATGAGCTCGCTGCCGGCCAGATCCGCGATGGTCCTGGCCACCCGCAGGGTGCTGTCCCGGCTGCGGCCCGTCAGGCCCAGGGTGTCGAAGGCGCTCTTCATCAGGGCCGTGCCCGCCTCGTCCAGCTGGCAGAACCTGTCCACGTCCGACGGGCCCATCCGGCCGTTGGCCTCCACCCCGGAGCCGGCCAGGCGCTCCCGCTGGGCCGCCCGGGCTCTGTCCACCCGGGCCTTGATGGCGGCGGAGCTCTCCCCGCTGGGTCGGGCCTCCAGCTCCTCGAAGGCCAGGGACGGCACCTCCACGGCGATGTCGATCCGGTCCAGCAGGGGCCCGGATATCTTTCGCTGGTACTCCGCCACCTCCTTATAGGAGCAGCGGCACCGGCCGGATGGGTGGCCGTACCAACCGCAGCGACAGGGGTTCATGGCGCACACCAGCATGAACCGGCTGGGGTATGTAACGGAGCCGGAGGCCCGGGAGACGGTGATCTCCCCGTCCTCCAGAGGCTGGCGCAGCAGCTCCAGCACGTCCCGGTGGAACTCCGGCAGCTCGTCCAGAAACAGCACCCCGTTGTGGGCCAGGCTCATCTCCCCGGGCTTTAAGTCCGCGCCGCCGGACAGCGCCTGGCGGGAGGCAGTCTGGTTGGGGGCCCTGAAAGGACGCCTGCTCACCACGGGCTCGCCCGCAGTGGTGAGCCCCGCCACGGACCATATGGCCGTGGTGTGAAGGGCCTCCGCCCGGCTCATATCCGGCAATATGCCGGGCAGGCGCTTGGCCAGCATGCTCTTGCCGGAGCCCGGCGGGCCCACCATGAGCACGTTGTGGCCCCCCGCGGCGGCCACCTCCAGAGCCCGCTTCACGTTCTCCTGGCCCTTCACCTCGGCGAAATCCGCCGCCGGCGCCCCGCCGGGGCCGATGACGCCGGGGGCGGCGGGCTCCATGGCCTCCTCCCCCGCCAGGAATGACGCGAGCTGGCGCACATCCCGGACCGGGTAGACCTCCACCCCCTGGGCAAAGGACGCCTCGGCGGCGTTGTCCCGGGGCACGAACAGCCGCTTCGCCCCCGCCGCCTCCGCGGCCAGGGCCATGGGCAGCGCCCCGGAAACGGGCCGGAGCTGCCCCGTCAGGGACAGCTCGCCGAAAAACATATCGTCCTCCCGGGGCGGCTTTACCTGCCCCGAGGCCGTGAGGATGCCCAGCAGCACCGGCAGGTCATAGACCGTGCCGGCCTTTTTCGTGTCCGCCGGGGCCAGGTTTACCGTGATGCGGCTGACGGGAAAGTCCCAGCCGTTGTGCTTCACCGCGGCCCGGACCCGGTCGGCGGCCTCCTTCACGGCGGCGTCGGGCAGGCCCACCATGTCAAGCCGCGGCAGGCCGGAGGAGATGGAGGTCTCCAGCTCCACCTCGTAGCCCCCTATTCCTTTGATGCCAAGGGAACGGATGCGTGAGTACATGGCTTTCTCCTTATGCACGTGTACTTGGGCGGCCTCGCCCGTCGGGTTGGCCGCGCTTTGCCAGCCTCGGCTAATTATTATTCCTCTACTCCGACGACCGCGATATGCAGCTCGTCCAGCTGCTTCTGCTCCACGGCGGAGGGGGCGCCCATCATCACGTCCTGGGCGTTCTTGTTCATGGGGAAGGGAATGATCTCCCGGAT
>CANRMG010000074.1 GCA_947631675.1 uncultured Oscillospiraceae bacterium | reverse complement strand
ATCATGGAGCTGGTGGAGCGCACCGGCATCCACTCCGGCGACTCCATCAGCGTCTATCCCACCTTCAGCGTGTCCCAAAAGGTGAAGGACACCATTCTGGACTACGCCAAACGGCTGGGCCTTGGCATCGGCATCGTGGGCCTTTACAACATCCAGTTCATCGTGGACCGGGAGGAGAAGGTCTACATCATCGAGGTGAACCCCCGGTCCAGCCGGACGGTGCCGTTCCTCTCCAAGGCCACGGGCTGGTCCCTGGCCGACATCGCCACCCACGTGATACTGGGGCTCTCTCTTAAGGAGCAGGGCTTTTTTAAGCTCTACCCGACGGAGAAAAAGCGCTGGTATGTGAAGGCGCCGGCCTTCTCCTTCGCTAAGCTGCGGGGCCTGGACGCGTACCTCTCCCCGGAGATGAAGTCCACCGGGGAGGCCATCGGCTACGACAACACCCTGACCCGCGCCCTCTATAAAGCCCTGCAGGCCTCGGGCATGAGCATGATGAACTACGGCGCGGTGCTGGCCACCATCGCCGACGACGACAAGGCCGAGGCCCTGCCCCTGATCCGCCGGTTCTATAATATGGGCTTCAACATCATCGCCACCAAGGGAACGGCGGCCTTCCTGAAGAAGAACGGCGTGCGCACCCACGCGGTGGAGAAGCTGCGGGAGGGGAGCGAAGAGATATTGGAGGCCATTCAGAGCGGCGTGGTGTCCTACGTCATCAACACCCGGGACGTGCGCAGCACCGGCGCTCTGTCCGACGGCCATGAGATCCGGGAGTGCGCCGTGGAGAACGGCGTCACGGTGTTCACGAGCCTTGACACGGTGCGAGTGCTGCTGGATGTGCTGGAGGAGACGACCCTCGGTATCTCCACCATCGACGCGTAAAGGAGACCACAATGGATAAGCTGCTTCGCTCCCATGCGGATGAGATCGTCTCCGCCGCCATCCGCTCCGTGCTGCCGGACGAGGCGGTGCGCCGGGCGCTGGCAGAGTTTCATCCTGGCCGGGGCAGGACCCTTCTTGTGGCGGCAGGGAAGGCCGCCTGGCAGATGGCCGACGCGGCCATGAAGGTACTCGGCCGAGTAGACGGCGGCATCGTCATCACCAAGTATGGCCATGTAATGGGCCTTATCCCTGGCGTCGTATGCCGGGAGGCAGGTCACCCAGTGCCCGATGAAAACAGCTTCGCCGCTGCGGAGGAGGCGCTGGCGCTGGTGTCCGGGCTGACGGAGGAGGACCGGGTGGTGTTCCTCCTGTCCGGCGGGGGCAGCGCGATTTTTGAAAGGCCCCTGATACCGGGCAAGGAGCTTGCGGACATCACCGGTCAAATGCTCGCCTCCGGGGCGGACATCGTGGATATGAACACGGTGAGAAAGCGCCTCTCTGCCGTAAAGGGCGGGCGCTTTGCCCTGGCCTGCGCCCCGGCGCAGGTGTTTTCAGTAGTGCTGAGCGATATTCTGGGCGACCCGCTGGATATGATCGCCAGCGGTCCGGCCTGCCCCGACAGCACCACCTGCGCGGAGGCCCTGGCCGTCGTGGAAAAATATGGCCTTACTCTGAGTGACAAGGCTCTGGCGCTGCTCCGGAAGGAGACACCGAAGAAGCTTGGCAATGTGCGCACCGTCATCACCGGCTCCGTGCGGCAGCTTTGCGCCGCGGCGGCTGACGCCTGCCGCGCGCTGGGCTATGAGACCATATACCTGACGGACCGGCTGGACTGTGAGGCCAGGGACGCGGGCCGGTTTTTGGGGGACATCCTTTTGAGCCACGCCGACAGCCAGAAGAGCCTGGCGTTCATCGCCGGCGGCGAGACGGTAGTGCATGTAAAAGGGAAGGGACGGGGCGGCCGGAACCAGGAACTTGCCTTGGCGGCGGCGCCGGTCATCGCGGGTCTTGCCGGCGCGGCGGTATTCTCCGTGGGCAGTGACGGCACCGACGGGCCTACGGACGCTGCCGGCGGCTATGTGGATGGCCAGACCCTGGCTGCATTGAAGAACGCGGGCGTAGATATTGCCGCCGCGCTGGCGGACAACGACGCCTATCATGCCCTGCAGGCGGCGGGCGGCCTCATCATGACCGGACCCACGGGCACCAATGTGAACGACGTGGCGGTAGCCCTGCTGCGCCGCTAAAGGAGGCATACAGATGGAAAACTGGCAGGAGAGCGTATACTCGGACGGTACGGCCATGTTCGTGTCCGACCCCAGCCCCCGGCTGGGTCAGACGGTCACCATATCCCTGCGCCTTTATGAGGACGCCCCGGTGCGGCACGTGCTCCTCCGGTATCTGCGCAACGGCCTGGAGCAAATGGTACACGCCCGGCGGGTGCGGGTGGAACGGGGCCTTGCCTGGTATGAGGCCCGGATGCCCGTGACCGAGCGGCGGATGCAGTACCAGTTCTATCTGGTGACAGACGAGGCTGTGTGGTTTTATACCCAAAAGGGCATCAACACCTGCATGCCCGACCACAGCTGCGACTTCGTGCTTTTGACGGACTATGTTCAGCCATCCTGGGTGAAGGAAGCCGTCTTCTATCAGATATTCCCCGAGCGGTTCTGCAACGGCGACCCGTCCAACGACGTGAAGCCCGGCGAGTATGCCCAGGACGGCCATCCGACGATCCACATGGATTGGGAGGATACGCCGCTGACCTATCAGGATGGTTTTTGCCTGGACTTCTTCGGCGGCGACCTGCAGGGCATCCAAAAGAAGATACCCTATCTCAGAGACCTGGGCGTCACGGCGCTGTACCTCAATCCCATCTTCCGGGCCCCATCGGTACATAAATACGACTGCGTAGACTATTTCCATGTGGACCCTCACTTCGGCGGGGACGAGGCCCTGGCGGCGCTTTCCAAGGCGCTGCACGAAAACGGCATGAAGCTCATCCTGGACATCTCCATCAACCACACCGGCGCCAATCACCGCTGGTTCAACCGGGATGGGATGTTCTTCGATAAATCCACGGGCGCGTATAACGATCCCGACGCGAAGGAGAGAGACTATTATTTCTTCGGCCCGGGCAACGCCTACCACGCTTGGTTCGGCAACCAGAACCTGCCCACCCTCAATTACACTTCTCAGGCCCTGCGGGACGTGGTATACCGGGCGGAGGACTCGGTGCTCAGAAAGTGGCTGAAGCCGCCCTACAGCATCGACGGCTGGCGGTTCGACGTGGCGGACACCTTTGCCCGCAATGATACCATCCAGCTGGCCCACGAGGTCTGGCGGGAGATACGCCGTGCCATCCGGGAGGAGAACGGCCAGGCCTATATCCTGGCAGAGGACTGGGGCGACTGTGAGCAGTATATGCAGGGGGACGAGTGGGACTCGCCCATGAGCTACTTCACCTGCGGCAGGCCCATCCGCCAGTTCTTCGGCCAGACGGACCACTTCATGGAGCACGAGCCGGTGCTGCGGGACCTGCCCTACAGGATGACGGGACCGGAGCTGGAGGAACGGGTGATGCAGCATCTGTCGAAGATGCCCTGGGCCCTCTGGGAGAACCAGTTTAATCTCTTCGACAGCCACGATATAAGCAGGCTCCACAACGACCCGGCCATATCGCCGGCGGCCTGGCGGGGGGCGGTGTACTTCCAGTTCATCCTCACCGGCGCGGCCAGCATCTACTATGGCGATGAGGCCGCTATCGACGGCGTGCTGGGCACCAACGAGGGCTGCCGCTATCCCATGCCCTGGGGCAGGGACTTTACCGACTGCGAGCAGTATAAGGTCTGCCGCACCATGGCCCACCTGAAGCATGACCATCCGGCGCTTTCCCATGGCGGGATGAAATTCCTGTGCGCCGAAGGCTATACCGCCGCCATCGCCCGGTTCACATCGGACGAGGCCTTCGTGGCGGTGATCAACGCCGACAGGGAGGACCGACACATCCGCCTGCCCCTGGGCGCCATAGGTGCGGCGGGACTCATGGATGAGGACGTGATGGGTCAGAAGCTTGACTGGCGCACGCTGGACAAAGACAGCGTGGAATTGACGCTCCCGGCGGGTGTGAGCTATTTTGCCCAGTGTAAAATGAAATGAACATAGAAAGAGCCCCGGCGGGCATCTCCGCCGGGGCTGTTTTTTATGTTGTCAGTCCAGAGACACAACGTCGCCGGGACCGCTTATCTGCTCCATAACGCCGTCGTGGATGGCGTAAGCCTTGCCCCTGAGCTCCTCGTGCCCGTTCCGGGACAGGATGTAGCTGCCGTCCGGCAGGACGAAGAAGGTATGGCCGAAGCTGTCCGGGAGGGCAATGTCGTCGAAAAGGTCCAGCCCGTCCAGGGTATCGCCGGCGATGGTATTGAAGTGGGGGATGATCATGGCCTGGGTGAGACCGAGGCCAGGCAGGAACCGCTTATAGTCCGGGTCCACCGCCTCGCCCTCCAGCTCCGGGTGGGCGTAGACCGTCTTTGCGCTGTTCATGCTCCCGGCGCTGATGCCCATGATCACACCGTCAAAGCCGGCGAGCAGCTTCTTTAAGCCGATCTGCCGGAAGAAGGCGTTCTGGGTAGGCACATGGCCGCCGCACAGGATGATGAAGTCGGCGTTTTCGATGAGGGCGGGCCCGTCCTCCGCATTGCGGCCGTCCAGCACATCGAAGGTGGAAAAAGCGAAGCCCACTCTCTCCATGGCCTCGGCGGTGCTGCCCGCATAGAGGTCTGTCATCTCCCAGTCGTCCGGGTCCGAACATATGTAAAGAGCCCTGCAGGGATAGGGAAGGGCCAGATGGAGTTCATGGATGAAACCGTTGTCGGGATTCAAGTCCGGCGTATCGGGGATCATAGGGGAACTTGTGAAAAAACAGATCATTTTATACCTCGTTTCTGTCTCTTCCCGGGGAGCTCTCTGCGGGTCCCGGCTGTTGACGGGAGCGGCGCGGGCATGATATGCTTACGTACAGAGCAAAGCGGGGAAGAGATATGCTGACTGTAATTTGGGATTGGAACGGCACGCTCCTGGACGATATGGACGTGTGCCTGGGCATCATGGACAATATTCTGGCCCGCCGGGGGCTGGCCCCTATCGGAAGCCTGGACCGGTACCGGGAGATATTCACATTCCCGGTGAAGGACTACTACGCTCTGGCGGGACTGGACCTGGACGTGGAGGATTTCGTGGACCTGGCGGAGGAATACATGTCCGGCTACCGGGCCCGCGAGGATCAATGCGGCCTGATGCGGGGCGCCCGGGAGACGCTGTGCGCTCTGGACAGTATGGGCATAGCACAGGTATTGGCCTCAGCCTCCCGGCTGGACGATCTGCAGCGGCAGGTCCATGCCCATGGCCTGGACGGGATGTTCCGGGCAGTGCTGGGCATGTCGGACCAGCTGGGCGGGGGCAAATCCGGCCTGGCCGCCGGGTATATTCGGGACAACGGCCTGGACCCGGACAGCGTCTTTTTCGTGGGCGACACGGTCCATGACTGGGAGGTGGCCCAAAGCGTGGGCTGCCGGTGCGTGCTCGTCGCCGGCGGACATCAGAGCCGGACAAGGCTCGCGGCTACAGGCGCGGCCGTGCTGGACAGCATCACGGAGTTGCCCGATCATTTGAAAGCGCAGGGATAACGATGGATTTTTGGAAGATGAACGGTGCGGGGAATGACTTCCTCATCATCAACGACATGGCCCGGGCCATCCCGGATGAGCGGCTGCCCCGTATAGCGGCGACGCTGTGCGAGAGGCATATGTCCATCGGCGCGGACGGGCTCATGGTGGTCCGCCCGGCGGAGCGAGACGGGGATTACCGTATGCTCTTTTTCAATTCCGACGGCAGCGTCGGCGAGATGTGCGGCAACGGCGCCCGGTGCATCTGCCGCTATGGATATGAGGCGGGACTGGCCGGAGAGGTACAGCACGTGGAGACCATGTCCGGCACCGTGACAGGGACCCGCATCGACGCCCGCCGCTACCGGGTGCGGCTCAATCCACCCACCGTGATGGAGCCGGAAAAAACCATTGCATTAGACGGCAAGGAATTAAAATGCGCCTATGTGGAGCTGGGATGTCCCGGCCTGCCCCACGCAGCCACCGTCATCAATGGCCTGGAAGAAGCGGACAGGGACGTCCTGCGCGTCCTGGGCCGTACGCTCCGGTATCATCCTGCGTTCTCCAAGGGTGCGAACGTGACATTCTATGAGATCACAGGCCCGGACAGGCTATACGCTGTGACCTATGAGCGGGGGGTGGAGGACTTCACCTACGCCTGCGGCACCGGGGCTGGTTCCGCCGTGGCCGCGCTGACGGTGCTGGGAAAGCTCAGCGGCAAAAGTGTGGCGGTGCATATGCCCGGCGGCGTCCTCACCATCGATGTGGAGCGCACCGGCGGCCGGGTCACGGATATATACCTGACCGGCCCCACCAACATCGTCTGCAAGGGTGCCGTCACCGACGAGGAACTGGATATGTGAAGGAAAGAGCAAGTCATGCGGCTTGCTCTTTTTATCCCCGGAGCAGTTTTACGAGCTGTTTTTCCGTCGCCTGGGGCAGGAGCTTATTGAGGTGCTCCACCATCCGCCGGAGTGATTCTTCCGGCTTTCGCGCATAGGCCGCGGTGACTTTATCATAGCCGAACTGGGCCTCCGGGGTGGTGTACCGGGCGATGCCCCAGCCGTAGGGCCGGCCGTATTTATCCTGGGCGTAGTCGAAGTTGGCCACGTTGATATAGGTCTGCATCTGAAGACGGGTGACGCACGTCTCGTAACCCTTTTTTCCGTCCTTGCCCCCATAACCGCATAGCTTCTTGAGCTGTCCGGTCTGCAGGGAGCCCCACTGGGCGATGGCGTCATAGAGCTCCTTGTCCTTATAGGAGGCCAGTCCGTCGTCAAAGCGGGCGTCGAAGTCGTACCCGTCCCGGCGCAGATTGGCAAGGTCGGGAAACCACTCAAGGCTCACAAAGCCGGCTTTCTTCCAGAAGAGCTTGCCGTAGACGCAGGTGCCCGCGCTGGCCACTGGTCCCTTCCAGTCCCAGGGGGCCCAGTCGCCGCTCTCGCTGTCGTACCACAGCTCCGGCGGGGTGTGCTCCTCGATGGAGAAGTCCTTGAGTTCATTTTTGAAAAAGGGGAGGAAGCCCCACTCCAGGGCCAGGGCCTCCATGTCCTTGGCGGACCATATCTCTTTTATCATTGCCGCCGCTCCTTTCGCGGGAAAAGTGTACCACAGACGGCTCTTGTGCGCAAGGGCGGGCTTATGATACAATGGGCGTATGAAGCTTTATTTTGCGCCCCTGGAGGGCATCACGGACCATATCTACCGCCGGCTGCACCGGCGGTATTTTCCGGGCGTGGACCGATATTTCACGCCCTTTCTTAGTCCTATCCAAAACCATATCTTCCCGCCCCGGGAGCTGCGGCAGGTGGCGCCGGAGAACAACGAGGGGATACCCCTGACCCCCCAGCTGCTCACGAAGAACGCCGCAGACTTTCTCTGGGCGGCCGGTGCCCTGGCGGATATGGGGTATGAAGAGATAAACCTAAATGTAGGCTGCCCCTCCGGCACCGTCACCGCCAAGGGGAAGGGGGCGGGGCTGCTGGCGGACCGTGACAGCCTCCGGCGGCTGCTGGACGGCATCTTCGCCGCCGCGCCTTTAAGGGTCTCCGTCAAGACTCGCCTGGGCGTCCGTGACCCGGCGGAGTTCGGCCCTATACTGGACATCTACAACGATTACCCCATCTCAGAGCTCATCATCCACGCCAGGACAGCGAAGGAGATGTATGTTGGACTCGTGCATCTGGACGCCTTTGCCGGGGCGCTGAGGGCAAGCCGTGCGCCGGTATGCTATAACGGCGACGTGGCCGCGCCGACGGACATCCAAGCGCTGGAGCGGCGCTTTCCCGGCCTGGACGCGGTAATGATCGGCCGGGGACTGGTGGCCGATCCTGCCCTCGCCGGGCGCATGGCAGGCGTGGAGCCGGACATCAGGACGCTCAAGGCCTTCCACGATGACTTGTGGGAGAGCTACTGCGCCGCCTTCGGCGGCCCGGCCAGCGCCATGCACCGGATGAAGGCCATATGGACGCTGATGCTGGGTAGCTTTCAGGGAGGCGAGGCGTACGCAAAGCCCATCGCCAAGGCCCGAAAATGGTCGGAGCTGCTGTCGGTGACGGAGGAGATATTTGCCGCGCTCCCCCTGGCCGCACCGAGGGAGGTCAGTCCCTTTTGAACGGCTCATTAATTTTGTAATTTTTGTTGTAATCTGCCTTTGCGATAGTGTATAATATCTTTTTGCAGATACGGCGCCAGCGAGGAAACGTAAGACTATGCCAGAGAAGATAATCATCCAGGGGGCGCGAGCCAACAACCTGAAAAATATAGATCTGGAGCTGCCCCGTGATAAGCTGGTGGTGTTCACCGGCCTTTCCGGCAGCGGCAAGTCCAGCCTTGCCTTCGACACCATCTACGCCGAGGGCCAGCGGCGGTATGTGGAGAGCCTGTCCAGCTATGCCCGGCAGTTTTTGGGCCAGATGGATAA
>CANRMG010000073.1 GCA_947631675.1 uncultured Oscillospiraceae bacterium | reverse complement strand
TGAGTATCACCGCCCCGCTTTTATTTTGGGTATACTATGTCTATGAATTTTGTCGATAAAGTCACCATCACCGTCAAGGCCGGGGACGGCGGCCAGGGCGCTATCGCCTTCCACCGGGAGAAATACGTGGCCGCCGGCGGGCCGGACGGCGGCGACGGCGGCCGGGGCGGGGATATCATCGTCCAGGCCGACCCCAACATGTCCACCCTGCTGGACTTTCGCTATAAGCGCAAGTTCACCGCCACCGACGGCATGCCCGGCCAGGGCAAGCGCTGCTCCGGCAAGGACGGCCAGGACGTGATCCTGCGGGTCCCCAAGGGCACCCTCATCCGGGATAAAGAAAGCGGCGCCGTCATCCAGGACATGTCCGCTGTGGATTCCTTCGTGCTGGCCAAAGGCGGCCGGGGCGGCTGGGGCAACAAGCACTTCGCCACCCCCACCCGCCAGACCCCCCACTTCGCCAAGCCCGGCCTGCCCGGAGAATACCGTGAGGTGGTTCTGGAGCTGAAGCTGCTGGCCGACGTGGGGCTGGTGGGCTTTCCCAACGTGGGCAAATCCACGCTGCTCAGCGTGGTGAGCCGGGCCAATCCGAAGATCGCGGACTACCCCTTCACCACCCTGTTCCCCAACCTGGGCGTGGTGTACGTGGGGGACTACGAGTCCTTCATCATGGCGGACATCCCCGGCATCATCGAGGGCGCCAGCGAGGGCGCGGGCCTGGGCCACGACTTCCTCCGCCACATCGACCGCTGCCGGCTTCTCATCCACGTGGTGGACGTGTCCGGCTCGGAGGGCCGGGACCCCATCGGGGATTTTGACGCCATCAACGCCGAGCTTGCCCAGTACGACGCGGAGCTCGCCTCCCGGCCCCAGCTTGTGGCCGCCAACAAGTGCGACCTGCTGCCCCCGGACAGCACGGCCCTTGCCGACTTCAAGGCCCACGTCCAGGCCAAGGGCTATCCGGTCTTTGAAATATCCGCCGCCACCCACCAGGGATTGAAGGAGCTGACCTATGCCGCCGGGGCCCGGCTGCGGGACCTGCCCCCTGTCACCGTCTACGAGCCGGACTACGTGGCCCCGGAGGTGCAGCTTGGCACCGCAGACGACTTGACCATCCGCAAAGAGGACGGCGTATGGCTCATCCAGGGCGACTGGCTGGACCGGCTGGTGAGCCGGGTGAACTTCTCCGACTACGAGTCCCGGATGTATATGGACCGGAAGCTCCGGGAGGCGGGGGTGTACGACCGCATGGAGGCTATGGGCCTTTCCGACGGCGACACCATCTCCATCGCGGAGCTGGAATTTGAATACTACAGCTGAACCGAGCTGGACCAAGAGGGCCTGCTGCCATCTGGCAGCAGGCCCTCTTTTTTATAGCGTCAAAAAGTACCGGATGAACACCAGACCAAACAGCGCCACGATCCCCTCCAGCACATACACCAGCCACGGCTCCATCAATGCCCGGCCGCCGCCAAAAGAGGAGCCGCCGTCGTACCCGGTCCCGGCCAGCAGGTCGGCGCGGGGTATCTCCTCCCCCGTCTCATCAAAATACTTTGCGCCGAAGGGCGCCACCGACGTCCCCTCCGCCAGCCGCTCCACATGGAGAAAGGGCGTCTTCTCTATCCGCTGGGTGCTGACGGCCGCCGGCGGGACAGACTGGAATCCGTCGTCATAGCGGTCATAGATGACCACGGAGGCCACGCCGGGCAGTTCGCTCAGGCAGAAGGTCAGCAGATACTCCCGCCCGCCGGCACGCTCGGTGAAGGCGACACACAGCGGCTCGTCGAAAAGGTCTGTCCGCACCATCCTGTACTGGCCGAACAGCCCCCGCTCCAGCACCGCCAAGCACCCGTTCCCCGGGTGCAGTTCGTCCCGGCACAGCACATAGAGCCTGTTTCCCGCGGCGGCGCGCTCCAACACGTCCGCGCCCATCCCGAAGTCAGCGCACCATCCGTCGATGGCCGCCTCCAGCTCCGCCGTGGAGGATACGTCCACATGAAACTCGTATCCATACAGCCCCGCCATGCAGGCCAAGGTGACCGCCAGCGCCGCCAGGGCGCCCAGAAAACGCCGGAGGCCGTTTTTCCGCCTGACCAGGCCGATGAGCCGCTCCGCCAGGTCGGAGGCGTCGGTCTTTGTGATGGTCTCCCCCTCTATCCGCTCTCCGGCCAGCAGCTCGGCCACGCTGATGTCCAGCTGGGCGCACAGCGCCGTCAGCATGGATATGTCCGGCATATTCCGGCCCGTCTCCCACCGGGACACCGTGCGCTGGCTGACGCCCAGGAGCCCGCCCAGCTGCTCCTGGGTAAGCCCCCGCTCTTTGCGGAGCTGCGCGATAAACCTGCCGATCTTCTCCTGTTCCATGGCCGTTCCCCGTCCTTTCCTCTGGCTATCATAGCATGCCCGGCCCGTCTTTGCCAGGACACAGAGCGGGTAAAGCACCCATTTTTCGCGCCGGCATATACTGAACTGCGTGAAATCTGCTTTAACGGGGTGATCTACAATGTGTTCCATCGCGGGAGCGATCGATCTTCATACGGACCTGCGAAGCCAGGTCAAGGCCCTGCGGGCCATGCGGGAAGCCATGGTCCGGCGGGGGCCGGACCAGCAGGGGGAGTACATAACGGAGCACGCAGCACTGCTGCACGACCGGCTCGCCGTCATCGACATTGAGAACGGACGCCAGCCCATGACCGTAACGGACGGCCCCCGGACCTATACCATCGTCTACAACGGGGAGATTTACAATACCGACGAGGTCCGCCGGGACCTGCTGACCCTGGGCCACACCTTCGCCGGCCACTCGGACACGGAGGTGGTGCTCCACAGCTTCATCCAGTGGGGCGGAGACTGCGTGGACCGGTTGAACGGCATCTTCGCCTTTGCCATCTGGGACAGCATGGAGCGGCGGCTGTTCATCGCCCGGGACCGCATGGGCGTAAAGCCCTTCTTCTACGCCATCCGCCGGGGCATGTTCCTGTTCGCCTCGGAGCTCAAGGGCCTGCTGGCCCATCCGCTGGTGGAGCCCGTGGTGGACCGGGAGGGCGTGCTGGAGGTACTGCTCACCGGCCCGGGCCGCACGCCGGGGTACGGGGTATTCAAGGACGTATACGAACTGCGCCCCGGCTGGCGGGGCTGGTTCGACGAAAAGGGCCTGCGCACGGAGCGGTACTGGAAGCTGACCGCCCGGGAGCACACCGACGACCTGCCCACCACCATCGACACGGTCCGGTATCTGGTCACCGACGCCATCCGCCGGCAGCTCGTCTCCGACGTGCCCATCGGCACCTTCCTCTCCGGCGGTCTGGACTCGGGCATCATAAGCTCTGTGGCGAACCTTCACATGAAGGAGCGGGGCGAGACCCTTCATACCTTCTCCGTGGACTACAAAGACCACTTAAAGTACTTCCACGAGACGAAGTTCCAGCCCACCAGCGACACGGTGTACATCCCGAGGCTTTCCCAGTGGCTGGGCTGTGAAAACCATCTCACCGTGCTGGACACCATAGAGCTGGCGGACGGCCTTTATGAGGCGGTGGAGGCCCGTGACCTGCCCGGCATGAGCGACGTGGACTCCTCCCTTCTGCAATTCTGCAAGCCCATCAAGGAGCAGGTGACGGTAGCCCTGACCGGCGAGTGCGCCGACGAGATATTCGGCGGCTACCCCTGGTACCGGGACGAGAAGATACGGGCGGCGGAGGGCTTTCCCTGGGCCCAGTCCATCCACTACCGGGCCGGGTTCCTCCGCCCGGAATACGCCGATGGCCTCGACCCACAGGAGTATCTCATGGAGAAGTACCGCATGACCTTGGCGGACACGGACACCCTGGACAGCGACAGCCCTGTGGACAGAAGGATGCGGGAGATGATGCGCCTCAATACCGACTGGTTCATGCAGACGCTCCTGGACCGGAAGGACCGGATGAGCATGTGGTCTGCCCTGGAGGTGCGGGTCCCCTTCTGCGACCACCGGATCGCGGAGTATCTTTACAACGTGCCCTGGGAGATGAAAGACTACCGGCACTACGAGAAGGGCCTTCTCCGGGAGGCCATGAAGGACTACCTGCCCCAGGAGATCCTGTGGCGGAAAAAGAGCCCCTACCCCAAGACCCACAACCCGGCCTACATGCAGGAGGTGTCGAAGCGCCTGCGGGCGGTGCTGGCCCAGCCCCATGCGCCGCTGCTCGACCTGGTCCGACGGGAGGCGCTGGAATCGCTTCTGGGCGACGACAAGGCCCAGCCCTGGTATGGCCAGCTCATGACCACCCCCCAGACCATCGCCTATATGCTCCAGGTGAACTTCTGGCTGCAGTCCTACAGGGTCCGGCTGGTGTGATACGTCCCGGAGGGCACATTCTGTGCCCTCCGTGTTTTTTATACCGTTCATGTTTCCTCAAAAGCGATTTACATTCCTAAAAAACCAATGTATAATAAGGTATCCAATGGTGGAAAATGACCGGATGGGAGGAGACGCTGTGAAGCACAAGGCGACCCGGGGCCTGGTGATCGGCCTGATCTTTATCTCCACGCTCTGCGTAGCGGTCTTCTCCTATCTAGCGGTGCGCATGAACCGGCGGGGCGCGGGGGCCATCGGCGAGATCGGCTCCGTCTACATGGCCGGCATGAGCGAGCAGGCCGCCGCCCATTTCGGCACGGCCATCCAGCTCCGCCTGTCCCAGGTTGGTGCCTTGGTGGACTCCTGCCCGCCGGAGGGCGTGAAGAGCCGCACCACCATGGAGGTCACCCTCAGCTACAACGCCCGGGCCCGGGGCTTCGACCATCTGGCCCTCTGCGGCGCGGACGGCGCTCTTGAGATGCTCTACGGCAGCCAGATCCAGGTGCAGGACGCCGCCGCCTTCCTCCAGTCCCTCCAGGACGGCGAGGAGCGGATGGCCCTGGGCCGGGATGAGTTCGGCGGGATCACCCTGCTCATGGGCATCCCCGCCGCCTATCCCATGACGGACGGCGGCACCAGCACCGCCCTGGTGGCGGCGCTGCCCATCAGCTACATAAGCGACACTCTGTCCCTGGACTCCGACAACGCGCTGATCTACTACTTCATCATCGACCGGGACGGGAATTTCATCGTCCGGGACCGGGACATCACCGATGAGTCTTATTTCCAGCGGGTCCGGGACCGGTATGACGACGTGGGCGGCATGACCGGCGAGCAGTACCTCGTCCAGCTCCAGCAGGCCATGGCCGAGGGGAAGGACTACACCGGTGAGTTCACTCTGGAGGGCGAGCGTCGCCACCTGTACAGCACGAAGCTGCCCTACTCCGAGTGGTATTTGATGCTGTTCATGCCCTATGGCCAGCTGGATCGGCTGGTGAACGACCTGAGCCAGTCCTGGGGCTGGTCCTCGGTGATAAGCTGCACGGTCATCCTGCTGGGCCTGACGGCCGTCTTTGCCTGGTATATCCTGCTGACCCGCCGGCAGATCCGGGAGCTGGAGGAGGCGCGCCGGGCCGCCGAGCACGCCAACCAGGCGAAGAGCGAATTCCTCTCCAACATGAGCCACGACATCCGCACCCCCATGAACGGGATCGTGGGCATGACGGCCATCGCCAGCGCGAATCTGGACAACACCCAGCAGGTGAAAAACTGCCTGAAGAAAATATCCCTCTCCAGCCGCCATCTGCTGGGGCTGATCAACGACATTCTGGATATGTCCAAGATCGAGAGCGGAAAGCTGACCCTGCACATGGAGCAGATGAGCCTGCAGGAGACCATGCAGGGCATCGTCAACATCGTCCAGCCCCAGGTGAACGCCAAAAGCCAGCGCTTCGACGTGTATGTCTACGACATCCCCGCGGAGCACGTGTACTGCGACAGCATCCGCCTGAACCAGGTCCTTCTGAACCTGCTGGGCAACGCCATCAAGTTCACGCCGGAGGGCGGGAACATCTGCGCGGTGCTCTATGAGGAGCCCTCCCCCCTGGGCCCCGACCATGTCCGGGTGCACCTGCGGGTGAAGGACAACGGCATCGGCATGTCGGAGCAGTTCAAGGAGCATATCTTCGAGTCCTTCTCCCGGGAGGACAACAGCCGCGTGCAAAAGACCGAGGGCTCAGGCCTGGGCATGGCCATCACCAAGTACATCGTCGACGCCATGGAGGGCACCATCGAGGTGGAGAGCGAGCTGGGCGTGGGCACGGAATTTCACATGACCCTGGACCTGGAGAAAGCCCTGGTCCAGGAGGCGGACATGACCCTCCCCGCCGGGGACCTGCTGCTCGTCGACGACGACGAGATGCTCTGCGAGAGCGCAGCGGGCACCCTGCGCACCATCGGCTGGCGGGCAGACTGGGTCCTCAGCGGCGAGGACGCCCTTCTGCAGGCGGCGGCGTACCGGGAGCAGACCGGCGGCGACTATCCCGTGGTGCTGGTGGACTGGCACCTGGGGGGCATCGACGGCGTGGAGACCGCCCGCCGGCTCCGGGCGTTCTTCGGGGAGGGGCCGGTGATCCTTCTCACCACCTCCGCCGACTGGGCCGATGTGGAGGAGCAGGCCAAGGCCGCCGGCATCAACGGCGCCGTCCCCAAGCCTCTGTTCCGCTCCACCCTCTATTACAGTCTGAAGCAGTACTGCTCGCCGGATGAGGAGCAGGCACCGCCGGAGACCCACAGCGCCGCCGATCTGACGGGCCGCAGGGTGCTGCTGGCGGAGGACAACGATTTGAACTGGGAGATCGCGGAGGAGCTTCTGTCCGAGCTGGGCCTTACGCTGGAACGGGCCGAAAACGGCCAGGTCTGCGTGGATATGTTCTGTCAGAACCCGCCGGGCACCTACGACGCGATCCTGATGGACATACGCATGCCCGTGATGAACGGCTACGAGGCCACCAGGGCCATCCGTGCCGCGGACAGGCCCGACGCCGGGACCATCCCCATCATCGCCATGAGCGCAGACGCCTTCTCCGACGACGTGCAGCGCTGCCTGGACTGCGGCATGAACGGCCATACCGCCAAGCCCATCGACATAGACGAGGTGACCCATATGCTGGCGGCCCACATTTTCAACCACTGACAGTTTTTGATCGGAGGTATCAGGAGGATGAAACGGTTATTTTTCCTGGCGATAGCGGCTGCCCTTCTGCTCACCGCCTGCGCCGGCCCGGGCGCACCGGAACAGACCGGCGCGCCGGAGAGCACCGATGCGGCGGAGCCGGAGGAGATCGACCTGTCCCTCTGGACCTACCCTGTGGGCGGCTGGGGCAGCGGCAGCACCGTATCCGCCATGGTGTCCGCCTTCACCCGGGACCACCCCGAGATCCATATCTCCGTGCGGATACTGACCTATGATACCGGCGACAGCGACATCGAGGCGGCCATCGCCGGCGGCGAGGCGCCCGATTTGGTCTTCGAGGGACCCGAGCGGCTCACCGCCAACTGGGGCGCCCGGGGGCTGATGGCCGACCTGAGCGACCTGTGGCAGAGCGAGACCGCCGGCCAGATCTACAGCTCCGTGGCCGCGGCGTGCCGCGGCGCCGGCGACGCACGGTACATCTACCCGGTCTGCATGACCACCCACTGCATGGCGGTGAACCGGGACCTGATGGAAGCGGCGGGGGCGTGGCAGTATGTGGACGAGGACAGCCACACCTGGACCACGGACGGCTTCATAGCGGCGGTGAAGGCCCTCAATGCGTACGGCGTGGAGCGGATCGGCCAGGTATACTGCGGCGGGCAGGGCGGCGATCAGGGCACCCGGGCGCTGGTGACGAACCTCTACAGCGGCTCCTTCACCGACCCGGACCACACCCGCTATACCTTCAACAGCCCGGAGAACATTCAAGCCTTGGAGCTGCTGCGGGGCCTGGACGGCATCGATTTTGACAAGAGCGCCGTGGGAACGGACAACATCAGCGCCTTCGCCGACGGCGAGCTGGCCATGTGCTTCTGCTGGAACGTGGGCAACGAGGTCACCCAGACCATCAATGATCCCAGTCGGGACTTTGACATCTTCCCCCTGGCCTTCCCCACCAACGACGGCAGCTTTGACCTGCAGGGCGGCATATGGGGCTTCGGCGTCTTCGACAACGGCGACCCGGCCCGCATCGAGGCGGCCAAGACCTTCATCCGCTTCCTCACCGAGGACACGGACCGCTACACCCAGGCCGTCCTCTCCTCCACCTTCTGGCCGGTGCGGGACGTGCCCAATATCTATGAAAACGACGATCTGATGAGCGAATATTTCCTGCTGCGGGAGTACCTGGGGGATTACTACCAGGTGACGCCGGGCTGGGCCCAGGCCCGGACAGCCTGGTGGACCATGCTGCAGCAGATCGGCGACGGCGCCAATATCGCCCAGGCGGCCGGGGAGTTTGAACAGGCCGCCAACGCCGCCGGCGCCCAGCCGTAACGGCCGGCATATAAACATATGGAAAAAGGACCGCTCGAAGAGCGGTCCTTTTGTTACGCTTTGGGTCGGGTCTTACTTCGCGGCCTTCGCAGCACGGATAGCCTCGGTCAGCATCGGCGTCACCTTGAACAGGTCCCCGCAGATGCCGTAGTCCG
>CANRMG010000072.1 GCA_947631675.1 uncultured Oscillospiraceae bacterium | reverse complement strand
CACGTGGCTCTGGCCGAAGATGGGGAGCTTCTGCCCGCAGCAGGGGCACTCGTACCAGGCCATATTCTCCACCAGGCCCAGCACAGGCACATTCATCATCCTGGCCATATTCACGGCCTTCTCCACGATCATCCCCACCAGGTCCTGGGGGGTGGTGACCACCACGACGCCGCTGATGGGCAGGGACTGGAACACCGTCAGGGGCACGTCCCCCGTCCCGGGAGGCATGTCCACGAACAGGCAGTCGATGTCGCCCCAGATCACGTCCGTCCAGAACTGCTTCACCGCCGAGGCGATGACGGGGCCCCGCCAGACCACCGGGTCCGTCTCGTTGTCCAAGAGCAGGTTGATGCTCATCAGCTTGATGCCGTCCCGGCTCACCAGGGCGGGCATGCCCTGCTCGGTGCCGTAGGGCCTGCCGTGGATGCCGAAGGCGGTGGGGATGGAGGGACCGGTGATGTCCGCGTCCAGGATGCCCACCTTTTTCCCCGCCTTGGCGGCGCTGACGGCCAGCATGGAGGTGACCATGCTCTTGCCCACGCCGCCCTTGCCGCTGACGACGGCGATGACCTTGCCCACCCGGGAGGACTCGTTCAGGGGCTCCAGAAGGCTGGACGGCCCCTTCCGCTCGGAGCAGTCCACGCCGCAGCTCTCGCAATTATGGGAACACGCTTCGCTCATGTGTTTTTTCACTCCTGTTTTTGGGTTTAGAATCACTAAATAGTATATCCGCCCGCCCCGGCTTTGTCAACGGCGCGACGGGCGCCGCCTTCCGGGAAAAAGCCCGAAAATACGGGCCGTTGGAAGCTTCCAACGGCCCGCGCCTTGAAAATTTAATAATTGTCTCAGCCCTCCGCCACCAGGCGGGTCCTCACGACCTCCGGCTCCGGGGCCTTGAATGCGCCGCATATGCGCTTATAGAGCACGCACAGCACCGCCAGGCCCACCACGGCCAGCAGCAGCGCCCGCCACACCGGCCAATCCGTCCAAAGCTGCGTCAGCAGGATGTTGGCCAGCGTCACCGTCAGCGCCCCCAGGAACAGCCGCTTCAGGTTCTTCTTCCGAAACAGCTCCCGCACCTTCCGCTGGGGGAATACCAGCTTGTACACCCCGCAGAAGAGCACGATGAGCACGATCACCTGCAGCGCCAGGGCCAGCAGCGCCCACCCCAGCGGCGAGAACGCCGACGCCAGCGCCACCGGGATGGCGCCGATCGCCCACAGGGGAAGCAGGATCGTCCCCTTCACCGCCACAGGCAGCCGGATGAACCAGCTCCGGGCCGCGTCCGCCAGGGAGATGCGCTCGTAGCTCTCCAGCTCCGCCACAGTCCGCTGTCCGGTATACCGGGTCTGCTCCCGGACCGCGCTCCGGTCCGAGCCGTCGGAGCTCTGCAGCAGGTCCTGGGGGTCGAAGCCCTCGTTCACCGCCATGCCCGTGGCCAGCACCACAGCCGCCACGCCGGCGGCGGCGAGCTTTTTCTTCCTGCTCTTATGCTTGTCCCCTTTCGGGGCGTCCTTTTTCAGATGCAGACGCTTCAAGTGCCTTCCCTCCTTCCGGCAGCGCCCTTTCCTCATTTATGTATTATACCACATATCAACAGGATACGCAAATGCCCTCAGTCGCCGCCCATGGCGTCCAGCAAAAGCTGCCATGTCCGTTCGCTCATGTCCTTGGTGGACATACCGGCGGCCTCCGGCAGGCAGGCGCAGAAGTTCAGATACACATCCGTCGCCCGCCAGGGCACATTTTTCCCGATGCGCTCCGTGCCGGTGATGGCCGCCACCACCAAAGGGACCTTGGCCTTCTGGGCGATCTTGAAGATGGCGTTGTGGAAGGGCACCATCTCCTTGGCCCTGCTGCGGGTGCCCTCGGGGTACACGCCCACGCTCACCACGTCGTTTTTCAGAAGCGCCGCCGCCGCGTTGATGGTGGCGATGGCCTTGCGGGGGTCGTCCCGGTCGATGACCAGGTAGTTGCCCATGTGGATATACCGCACCAGGGGGATCTTCATGTTCTCCGGCTTGGTGATGAAGGCGATGTCCACGCCCCTCTGCCGCAGGGCCCAGATGGTGAGGATGGGGTCGTAGTTGGACCGGTGGTTGCCCACCAGCAAAAACCGCCCTTCGGGAATATTCTCCCAGCCGGTGACATGGATGCGAAGCCGCCCTATGCGGCACAAAAGGCCGATGATGCTCAGGATGATCCGCCGGCTGAATGGGTGGTCCTCCGTCACGGGCTTATCCAGGTCCACCGTCAGGGACAGCAGCCATACGAACAGCACCCATGCCGCTACCAGCGCCGCGGTGCAGCACACGAACATGCCCAGCCACATCCACACGCTCCAGTGAAATATACACCCCAGCACCGCGCAGATGACCGCCGCGATGATATAGTAGGGCCGGAACACCTTCTCCAGTCCGTCCTCGCGCCTGAACAATCCCATCCCTCCTTCCCTTTCGGGTAGTGTTATTTTACCGCATATCCGGGGGCCTGTCAAACCGTCCAGCGCACCGGCGGGCATAGAAAAACCGGGCGAAAAGGGGCGGACCTTTCCTTGACAAAGGGCGGCCGTTGTGAGATAATAAGATTTACTAAGGCTTTTAATAAGTTTAGCAACTGTAAGGGGAAGGAGTTTTTTGATATGGTCAAGAAAACGATGGACGGCAACGAGGCTGCCGCCTACGCAAGCTACGCATTCACCGAGGTCGCGACGATCTATCCCATCACCCCCTCCAGCCCCATGGCAGAGCACGTGGACTCCTGGGCCGCCAACGGGAAGCTCAATATGTTCGGCCAGCCGGTCAAGCTCATGGAGATGCAGAGCGAGGCGGGCGCCTGCGGCGCTATGCACGGCTCGCTGGAGGCCGGGGCATTGTCCACCAGCTATACCGCGAGCCAAGGGCTCATGCTGATGATCCCGCCCCTTTACCGCATCGCGGGCCAGCTTCTTCCCGGCGTCATCCATGTGGCGGCCCGGACGGTGGGCACCAGCGCGTTCTCCATCTTCGGCGATCACTCGGACGTGATGGCCTGCCGGCAGACGGGCTTTGCCCAGCTTTCCTCCTCCTGCGTGCAGGAGTGTATGGACCTGGCGGCGGTGGCCCATCTTTCCGCCATCAAGGCCCGGGTACCCTTCATGCACTTTTTCGACGGCTTCCGCACCAGCCACGAGATCCAGAAGATCGACGTGCTGGACTATGAGGACCTGGCCAAAATGGTGGACCGGGAGGCCCTGGCCCGGTTCCGGGCCAACGCCCTCAACAGCGAACACCCCCTCATGCGTTCCACGGTCATCAACCCGGACACCGCCTTCCAGCTGCGGGAAGCCGTGAACCCCTACTACGAGGCCGTGCCCGGCATCGTGGAGGGGTATATGGCGCAGATGAGCGCCCTCACCGGCCGGGATTACAAACTCTTCAACTACTACGGCGACCCCGACGCGGAGCACGTGGTGGTGGCCATGGGCAGCGTGTCCGGCTGTCTGCAGGAAGTGGTGGAATACCTCTCCAAACAGGGCCGGAAGGTGGGCTTTTTGCAGGTACGGCTGTACCGCCCCTTCAGCGCGGAGCATTTCCTGGCCGCGCTGCCCCAGTCCTGCCGGGTGCTGACGGCCCTGGACCGGACGAAGGAGCCCGGCGCCAACGGCGAGCCCCTCTACGAGGACGTGTGCTCCGTGCTCATCCACGGCGGCCGGCACATCAAGGTCCTGGGCGGCCGCTACGGCCTCTCCAGCAAGGACACCACCCCCGCCCAGATGATCGCCGTGTACGACAACATGGCCGGAGCCCAGCAGGACCACTTCACCGTGGGCATCACCGACGACGTGACCCACCACTCCCTGCCCATCGGGGAGAACGTGGTCACCGCCGACGAGAGGACCATCTCCTGCAAGTTCTGGGGCCTGGGCTCCGACGGCACCGTGGGCGCCAACAAGAACTCCATCAAAATCATCGGCGACAACACGGACCAGTACGTGCAGGCCTATTTCGAGTACGACACGAAAAAGTCCGGCGGCGTCACCAAGAGCCACCTGCGCTTCGGTCACAACCCGATCCTGTCCACCTACTACGTGACCATGGCGGACTTCATCGCCTGCCACAACCAGAGCTACATCCCCAAGTATGACATCGTGACCGAACTGAAGCCCGGCGGCACGTTCCTATTGAACTGCAACTGGTCCGACGCGGACCTGGATGTCCACCTGCCCAACAAGGTGAAGCGCCTGCTGGCCCAGCGGAAGGCGAAGTTCTATACCATCGACGCCACGGACATCGCCGAAGGTCTGGGCCTTGGCAACCGGACCAACACGGTGCTGCAGGCGGCGTTCTTCAAGCTGGCCGGCATCCTGCCCGTGGACCAGGTGGTGGGCTATATGAAGGACGCCATCGAAAAGACATACGGCCGCAAGGGCGACAAAGTGGTGGCCATGAACTGCGCCGCGGTGGACGCAGGGCTCAAGGGCGTGCACGAGGTGAAGGTGCCTGCCGCCTGGGCGGACCTCACAGATGAGGCAGAGGAAGAGGATACCTCCTCCCCCTGGTACATCCGCACGGTCATGCACGCGGTGAACGCCCAGAAGGGCGACAGCCTGCCGGTGAGCGTGTTCGCCGACCGGGCCGACGGCACCGTGCCCCTGGCCACCAGCAAATATGAAAAGCGGGGCTTCGCCGTCCATGTGGCCAGCTGGGTGCCGGAAAACTGCATCGGCTGCAACCTGTGCTCGGTCATGTGCCCCCACGCGGCCATCCGGCCCTTCCTGGTGAACGAGGCGGAGGTGAAGGCCGCCCCCGAGGGTTACGTCACCAACGAGGCCAAGGGCAAGGGTTTCGAGGGCCTGCGCTACCGCATCCAGGTGGACCCCCTGGACTGCACCGGCTGCGGCACCTGCGCCGCCTCCTGCCCCGCCAGGGAGAAGGCCATCGTCATGCAGCCCATCGAGAGCCAGCTGCCCCAGCAGAAAAACTGGGATTACAGCCTCTCCCTCTCCCCCAAGAAAAATCCCATGAACAAGTTCACCGTCAAGGGCAGCCAGTTCGAGCAGCCCCTGCTGGAGTTCTCCGGGGCCTGCGCCGGCTGCGGCGAGACGCCCTATATGAAGATGATGACACAGCTCTTCGGCGAGCGGATGGTGGTGGCCAACGCCACGGGCTGCACCCAGGCATGGGGCTTCTCCATGCCCAGCTATCCCTATACCACCAAGCCCAACGGCCGCGGCCCGGCGCTGTCCAACTCCCTGTTCGAGAACAACGCCGAGTACTCTCTGGGCATGGTGCTGAGCGTGCGCCAGCAGCGGCTGCGCCTGGCCAAAGAGGTCACGAAGCTCATGGCCGAGACGAAGGACGAAAAGCTGAAGACGGCGCTGAAGGCCTGGCTGGACGGCTTTGAGGACAAGGAGCATACGCTGGAACTGAGCGACGCGGTCATCGACGCGCTGAAGGCGTGCCCGGAGACCGGCGGCGTCATCGATGCGGTCCGCTCTGCCCAGGACCAGCTGGTGAAGAAGAGCATGTGGATGTACGGCGGCGACGGCTGGGCCTACGACATCGGTTACGGGGGCCTGGACCACGTGCTGGCCTCCGGGGAGGATGTGAACATCCTGGTGGTGGACACGGAGGTATACTCCAACACCGGCGGTCAGGCCTCCAAGGCCACCCCCTACGGCGCGGTGGCCCAGTTCGCCGCCGCGGGCAAGCGCACAGGGAAGAAGGACTTGGGCATGCTGGCCACCCAGTACCAGAACGTGTATGTGGCCTCGGTGGCCATCGGCGCGGACCCGGCCCAGTTCATCCGGGCCCTCCAGGAGGCGGAGGCCCACAACGGCCCCTCCCTCATCGTGGCCTACGCCCCCTGCATCAACCACGGCATCGTCAAGGGCATGGCCTACTCCCAGGAGGAGGCGAAGCTGGCGGTGAAGAGCGGCTATTGGGTGCTGTACCGGTACATCCCCGAGCTGAAGGTCCAGGGCAAGAATCCCTTCGTCCTGGACTTCAAGGAGCCCAAGTACGACCTGCGGGAGTTCTTCATGGGCGAGGTGCGCTTCAACTCCCTGCTGCGGACCTTCCCGGACCAGGCGGAGGCCCTGCTGGTGGAGGCCCGGAGCCAAATCCGTGACCGCTGGGCCAGGTATAACCACCTGGCCACCCAGGACTACTCCCACATGCTGGACGTGCTCAAGGACTACCCCATCGAGCCGCCGAAGGCGTAAAATCTGCCAATTGCGAATATAGCAAAGCACCCGGAGACCGTTGGTCTCCGGGTCCTTTCAGGGCTCCCGCGAAAGCCCAATGAAATTGGTTTCGCGGGAAAGAGGAGAAATCAATGGGGTCCCCATGAAAGCCCAATGAAATGGGTTTCATGGGAAAAAGGAGATAATAACCGGGGCCCCCATGCGAGCCCAGTGAAACGGGTCGCATGGGGAAAAGGAGAAATGCCTCTGACCGATGAGTGGCGAGCCGCTTGAGGCTCGCCATCATCTTCAGAGGCATTTCGACGTTGTGCCGGTGGCGGGGGTCGAACCCGCACGTCCTTACGGACAAGGGATTTTAAGTCCCTGGTGTCTGCCATTCCACCACACCGGCGTGCATCTCTAGCTTACACCATCCCCAGGGCAAAGTCAACGGATAGCGCCTCTTGCGGCGGGGCGAACTTTGCGGTACAACAGACGCTCCGCGCTGTTGTACCAATAATACCAATCGTGCTCCCGGTCTTGCGCCGGAACCGCATGACATGGTACAACAGACGCTCCGCGCTGTCGTACCAATGATACCAATCGTGCTCCCGGTCTTGCGCCGGAACCGCACGACATGGTACAATAAGGGCTATGAGAACCTATGACGCGGGACAAGTGGATATCGTTGTCATTGGCGCGGGCCACGCGGGCATCGAGGCGGCCCTGGCCGCGGCGCGCCTGGGCCTGGAGACGGCCTGCTATACCGTGAGCTTGGACGCGGTGGGCAACATGCCCTGCAACCCGGCCATCGGCGGCACGGGAAAGGGCCATCTCGTCCGGGAGCTGGACGCCCTGGGGGGCGAGATGGGCCGGGCGGCGGATAAGGCATGCATCCAGTACCGGATGCTGAACCTGGGCAAGGGCCCCGCCGTCCACTCCCTCCGGGCCCAGGCGGACCGCCGCCGGTATCAGGAGATCATGAAGCACACTCTGGAGCGGCAGGAGCACCTGCACCTTCGCCAAGGTGAGGTCGTGTCCATCGCCGTGGAGGATGGACGCGTGGTGTCCGTCACCACAGACAAGGGCGCGGTTGTGCGCGCGAAGGCGGTCATCATCGCCTCCGGCACCTACCTGGGCGGCCGGACCATCACCGGCGAAGCGGTGCGCGCCTCCGGGCCCGACGGCCTCGCCGCGGCGCTGCCGCTGACTGACTGTCTCAAAGACCTTGGCCTTCGCCTGCGCCGGTTCAAGACCGGCACCCCGCCCCGCATCAACGCCCGGACCGTGGATTTCTCCAAGATGGAGCTGCAGGCCGGCGACACGGACCCCCAGCCTTTCTCCTTCTCCACCGACACGCCGCCGGAGAACCGGGCGGTGTGCTGGCTCACCTACACCAACGCCGAGACCCACCGCATCATCCGGGAGAACCTGGACCGGAGTCCCCTCTACGACGGGGTCATCCAGGGGGTGGGCCCCCGGTACTGCCCCAGCATCGAGACGAAGATCGTCACCTTCCCGGACAAGCCCCGCCACCAGCTGTTCATCGAGCCCATGGGCCTGAACACCGACGAGCTCTATATCCAGGGCCTGTCCTCCTCCCTGCCGGAGGACGTGCAGATCGCCATGGTCCACACCATCCCCGGCCTGGAGCACGCCGAGCTCACCCGCCCGGCCTACGCCATCGAGTACGACTGCCTGGACCCCACGGAGCTGTATGCCACGCTGGAATCGAAGAAGATATCCGGCCTCTACGGCGCGGGCCAGTTCAACGGCTCCTCCGGCTATGAAGAGGCCGCCGTCCAGGGCTGGGTGGCCGGGGTCAACGCCGCCCGGAAGATACAGGGCCGCGACCCGGTCATCATCCGCCGGGACCAGGGCTATATCGGCGCGCTCATCGACGACCTTGTCACCAAGGGCACCGAGGAGCCCTACCGGATGATGACCAGCCGCAGCGAATACCGCCTCCTCCACCGGCAGGATAACGCCGATAAACGACTTGCATACATTGGATATGACCTGGGCCTGGTGAGCCAGGAGCAGTACCAGCGCACACTGGATAAATATGCACAGGTGGACGCCGAGATAGAGCGTCTAAAAAAAGGAAAACTCTACCAGCTCCTGAAAAGACCCGAAAACACGTATGATTCCCTGACCGAGCAGGACCCGGACCGCCCCACCCTCTCCCGGGCCGTTATTGAGGAAGTGGAAATATCCATAAAATATGAGGGATATATACAGCGCCAGCTTCGGGAGGTAGAGGCCTTCTCCCGGATGGAACAGCGCCGTATACCGATGGATATCGACTACGAGGCCGTGCCCGGCCTGCGCACGGAGGCGCGGCAGAAACTGACGGCCATCCGCCCGGTGAGCTT
>CANRMG010000071.1 GCA_947631675.1 uncultured Oscillospiraceae bacterium | reverse complement strand
AGCTGGTTCAGACGGTCCACGCGGGTGCGCATGGTCTTGAAGTTGGTGAGCATGCCGCCCAGCCAGCGGGCGTTGACATAGAACTGGCCCACACGGCCGGCCTCCTCGGCCACCGCGTCATGAGCCTGCTTTTTGGTGCCCACGAACAGGATGGACTGGCCGTTCGCGGCCAGCTCGCGCACGAAAGCGTAAGCCTCCTCCAGCTTCTTGGCCGTCTTCTGCAGGTCGATGATATAGATGCCGTTGCGCTCCAGGTAAATGTACTCCGCCATCTTGGGGTTCCAGCGGCGGGTCTGGTGACCGAAGTGGACGCCAGCCTCCAGGAGCTGCTTCATAGTTACTACTGCCATTACGTTTTTTCCTCCTTATTTTTTCAGTTTTTACCCTCCGGACGCCTCAACCTTACGACCACCCTTGCGGGACCGGGTCGCGCGTCAGCGTCCGTGCGTAATAGGCAAGCTAGGATATTATATCAGTATTATCCCATCATTTCAAGCCCTTTTTTCACCCGAACAGCCCCTTTTTGGGCCGTTTTTCCCGGCGGATGGCCGCGTCCGACTCCACAAGGATCAGATCGTCCCCGATGCGGCTGATGCACTCCCAGGGCAGCACATAGTCCTCCTCCCGGCCCAGAAAGCCCAGATACTTTGCCTTCCCCGGCACCACCAAGGCGGTGATGCGCCCCTCCGGCGCGGTGAACTGGGCGTCGCAGACGTACCCCAGGCGCTGGCCCGTGTGGACGTTGATGACCTCTTTATAGCGAAAATCCGAAAACCTGCTGAGCATATCATACCCCTCCCATACTGTGTATGCGGAAAAGGTCGATAAAATGCGCGTCCACAGGTTTTATCGTTTTTCAATAAATTTTTATTGACTTTCGGTAATATACGCGCTATACTGTGGCCACACAAGGAGGTGTTTTGACATGAAACAGAAAGAACTCTCCATCCTCCTGCGGGCGGTGGTGATTTTGTGCTGCCTGGTGTGGCTGGTGTTCGCCAACTGGTTCGGCCGGATGCTGGGCATCGCCATCGTGGAGGGGGCCTACGTGGTGGCCTTCCCCCTGCTGCTGTGCCTGATGCTGCTGCCGCCGCTGGTGGTGTTCTGGGACGCCTGGAACATCTTCACCCAGATCGGCAGGAACAACAGCTTCTGCCTGGAGAACGCCCGCCGCCTGCGGCGCATCAGCTTCTGCGCCCTGACCGACACGGTGCTGGACGTCGTTTTACTGATCTACGGGGCCGTCAACAGGTTTCAGTTCATCGCCGGCTTCGCCCCGGACGACATCATAAAGGCGCTGGGAGACGATATGTTCCTGGCCGTGGTCAAGTTCCTGTTCGTGGCCTTCATCGGCGTGGCCGTGACGGTGGCCGCCGCGGCATTGAGCCACCTCACCTTAAAGGCCGCGGACCTGCAGGACGAGAACGACCTGACCATATGAAAGGAGACGCCATGGAACTGAAAAAACTCTCCTGGCTGCTGCGGGCCCTGCTGGTGCTGGCAGGCCTGGCGCTGGCCATGCGCCTGCGGCTGGATCTATACGATCTGCGCGTCGTCTTCTCCAACCTAAGGAACGACCCCTACGAGGCCGCCCTCCATCAGCGCAGCTTCGTCAGCAGTCTGCTGCTGTGCCTGGCCCACCTCGCCCCATTCCCCGCCCTGATCGCGGCCTGGAGCATCTTCCGGCAGGTGGGCCTGGGCCGAGGCTTTTACCAGGAAAAGCGCCTGCAGGCGCTGGCGATGCTCTCCGGGCTGGAGACAGTCCTTCTCGCGGCGTCGGACGCGATGATGCTCTCCTTCCGCACGGACCGGCTGGGCGGCGGCTTTCTCTGGGGCCTGCCCCGGATGCTGGACGGCACCATGCTCCTGTACATAGGGCTCACCCTGGGCTGCGCGGCCCTGACCGCCGTTGTGCTGGCCCTGAGCCGGTCCGCTAGGCACGCGGCGGCGCTGGCGGACGAGAACGCCCTGACCATCTGAAGGGAGGCGCGGGATATGGATAATAAACCTCTTGTCCGGGGCCTGCGGGCCCTGGTGGCCCTGGATGCCGCCTTCTGGCTGTACCTCATGGCAGACAATATATATCACTTCGTTCTGGCCCTCCGGGGCCAGGCCTGGCCCGCGTCCTATGGTGTGTTTGGCCGGTCCGCTGCCACGGAGTCCCTGATCCTCCTGGCTCTCGCGGCGGTGGCCCCCATCCTGTGGGACATGTGGACTCTGGCCGGCCAGTGCGGCCGGGGCTTCGACGGTTCAGCCGCCGGCCGGCTGCGCCGGATGGGCCGGTATGGCGCCGCCGACACGGTGCTGCTGGCGCTGCTGGTGGGGACGATGCTCTCCGAGCGGGCCAACCGGGTGGACCGGACCATGACCGTTCTCCAGCGGCTGGCGTGCCGGCTGGACATCTACGTGATGGAGATGCTGGCGCTGGCCCTGGCCGCCGCCATCCTCACGGCCGCGCTGTTCACCCTCAGCCGCCTGGCGGAGAAGGCCAGCCTGGAGCAGGCCGTAAACGACCTGACCATATGAGGGCGACGATATGATTTATGTTAACCTTGATGTGATGCTGGCCAAGCGGCATATGACCCTGACCCAGCTGGCGGAACGGGTGGGCCTCACCATCGCAAACCTCTCCGTCCTCAAGACAGGAAAGGCCAAAGCCGTGCGCTTTTCCACCCTGGACGCCATTTGCCGGGCCCTGGACTGCCAGCCTGGGGACATCCTGGAGTACCGGGAGGACTAAAGCCATGGACGAGGCAAAAGAAATCAATATTATGGTAACTAAACCACCTCTGGCGGAGCCTCTCTCCTGGCGGGACGGGGCCATCCCCCTCCTGGCGATCTGCCTGGCGTGGATCTTCTGGGCCTGCTTCGACCCGGTGCGGGTGCTGGACTTCGGCGTGCCCCATCTGGGGGTGCTGGTCCTGGTGCTGGCCCACTTCGCCGCCGTGCTGGTGACGCTGGGCAAGAGAGCGAGATTCACCGTCAGCGGCGTCTTCTGCGCGGCCGCGGCCCTGGCCCTGGCGGTGAGCTGCGCCGTATGGGACGAGATGAGCCTCACGGAGACCAACTACCTCGCCATCCTGCTGCTGGCCGCCATGGCCACCTTCGCCCTGGCGGGCCGGACGAACTGCGGCCTGCCCAGGACCATCCCGGAGACCGCGAGCCTCACCATCCTGGCCCTCTTCACCCGGCTGGGCATTCCCTTCCGGGCCCTGGGCCAGGTGGGCCGGCGGGCAGACCGGAAAAAGCTGGGCGGCGCCATCGCGTCGGTGCTCCTGGCCCTGCCGGTGCTGGCGGTGGTGCTGCGGCTTTTGTCCAGCGCCGACGCGGTGTTCTCGGACCTTTTCTCCCGCGTCCGTTTCGACTTCCCCGCGGGATACATCCTTCGGCCCCTGCGGGTGCTGGCGACGGCGCTGTTCCTCGCCTCGGCACTGTATTTCATCCGGGAGGAGCCCGCTCCCAGGGCAGCAGAAAAGCCCGAAAAGCCCCGGCGGGCGGCCCTGTTCCTGCCGGTGACGGCGCTGCTGGATATAGTTTACATAATTTTTTGCTATATCCAAGTCAAATACCTCTTTGGCGGCGCAGAGGAGGCGTTTATGGCCGGCGGATGGGCGGGGTACGCCCGCTCCGGGTTCTTTCAATTGGTTTACGTAACTATAATCAACCTCGGTCTCGTCCTGCTGGGCACAGACCCTGGCCGCTTCGCGAGCCGGGGCGGAAAGCTCCTGCGGGCGCTCTATGGGCTGCTGCTGATCCTTACAGCGGTGATCCTGGTCTCCGCCTTCTGGCGGATGCGGCTGTACATCGGCGCCTTCGGACTAAGCATACTGCGGCTTCTGACCCTCTGGGCCATGGCGGTGGTCTGCTTTTCCCTCCTGGCGGCAGCGTGGAAGCTGGCGCGGCCGGGCGCCCGCTTTTTCCGGGCGGCGGGCAGCTTCGCCCTGGCGCTGTGGTGCCTCATGAGCCTGGCCGGCCCGGCGCGGATGATCGCAAACTATAATGTAGACCAATATCTCTCCGGGTCACTCACAGAGGTGGACACCGACTATCTCCGGCGTCTGGGCGCCGACGCCCTGCCCGCCCTCCGGGCTCTGGGCAAGGACCCAAACCCGCCCCCCACTGACAGGCCCTGGGCCCAGATGAGCCTCAGCGCCTGGCGGGCCGCGAAATAGACCAAACGCCGTCCAACTGGGCGGCGTTTCTTCTTGACATCACACTTCTATTATTATAGAATATCTGTAGTGGTTCTATTTGGATAGAAATGGAAGGGACGGGTCATGATAAAGCTGTTCGATTCGGAGCTCAAGGTGATGGAGGTGCTGTGGGACCGGGGGGAGGCCAGCGCCAAGACCATCGCCCAGGTCCTGAACCAGCAGGTGGGCTGGTCCAAGACCACCACCTACACGGTCATCAAGAAATGCCTGGACAAGGGCGCTATAGAGCGCTCCGAGCCGGGCTTTGTCTGCCGCGCCCTCATCTCCCGGGAGCAGGCCCAGGCCTACGCCACCGACGAGCTGGTGGATAAGATGTACGGCGGGGCGGCGGACCGGCTGGTGGCCTCCCTGCTGGGCCGAAAGCGCCTGAGCCAGGAGGAGATCGACAGCCTCAAAAAGCTGGTGGAGGACCTGCGATGAGCACGCTGCGGGAAATGACGCTCCAGGCCGGGGCCCTCATCGCCCTGACGGCGCTGCTGCGGGCGTTGTGGCTGGAGAAGCTGCCCAAGCGGGCGTTCACGGCCCTGTGGCTGGTGGCGGCGGCGCGGATGGTGCTGCCCCTGAGCCTCACCGTGCCCGCCCCGGCGGCGCCGGTGTCGGCGGTGTATCAGGCGGTGGCCCAGACCGTGCCCGCCGTGCGGACAGGCGTGCCCTTCCCCTGGGCAAAAGCCCTGTGGCTCGCGGGCGCAGCGGTCTGTGCCGTCTTTTTCTTGGGCGGCCATGTCCTCTGCCTGCGCCGTTACCGGGAGGCCCTGCCCCTGGACGACCCTGCCGTAGACCGGTTCTGCCGGCAGTTTATGCCCCGCCGGCAGGTATCCGTCCGGCTGTGCCAGCGCATATCCACGCCCCTGACCTTCGGGCTCTTCCGGCCCGTGATCCTGCTGCCCGCCGGCCTGGACACCGGCGACCGGCGGCAGCTTTCCTTCATCCTGGCCCATGAGCTGACCCACATCCGCCGCCTGCACATCCCCTTCAAATACCTGCTGACGGCGGCGGTGTGTCTGCATTGGTTCAATCCCCTGGCCTGGGTCATGTATATCCTGGCGGGCCGGGACGTAGAGCTCGTCTGCGACGAGGCGGTGCTGCGCCAGACCCGGCGGGGCCGGGCGGATTACGCCCTCACCCTCCTGGCCCTGGAGGAGCGCCGGACCATGGACCCGCTGCTCTCGGGCTTTGGGGCCAAGGCGGTCCGGGAGCGGATCGAGCAGATCATGCGCTTCCGGCCCAGCGGGGCCGTGAGCCTGGCGGTGGCGGCGGCGCTGGTTCTCTCGTCCGTGACGGTGTTCGCCTCCGCGGCGGAGAGCGCGCCCCTGTCCCCGCCCCGGATCTCCGAGGGGTTCGTCATACCCACGCCTACCCCTGTGGCCTATGTGACCGTTGTCCACGCCCGTCCCACGGAAGAGCCTATGGATAATTATGTAAACTCAACGCCCGTTCCCATCAATACCCCGCCCACGGACGCGCCCGCCGCGCCGCTCTATGAAGTCCCCATCATGGCCCGGCCCACACCGGAGCAGCCTGCGGCAGCAGACCCGGCCCCGGACGAGCCCCGGCCCACACCGGAGAGCACCCCCGCGCCTATGGAGGCGGGGCCCATGTCCACGCCGGAGCCCACAGATGTGCCCGCGGCAGTCCCCACGCCCGGCGAGGCCACGGCCTCTCCCGCTCCCTGGGCGGCCGAGGTCCTCCCGACGCCGGTCACCGGCGGCCCGGACCCCATGACGCCCATCCCGCCGGCCACGCCTGCGCCCGCATTAGCCACCCCGGTGCCCCTTCCTGCAGACCTGCCGGAGACCGCCGGCCGGAACGACCTTCCCGCGTAAAGTATGGATACAGACAAAATCAAAAAACTGAACGAATACTTCCCCGAGCGCCGGCGGGTGCTGCTGGCGCTGCTGGCCGTGCTGGCGGTCGGATATTTCCTCCTGAGCGACCTGATGGGCGGGACCCTTTTCCAGCACCAGCAGTGGGACAGCTATACCCTGCAGACCTACAACTGGCTCCAGGGCCGGACCTACCTCCTGAACGGGGAGAAGTATACCTGGCTGGAGCTGGCCATCTATGACGGCCGGTACTATGTGTCCTTTCCGCCGCTTCCCTCGGTGGCGCTGATCCCCTTCGTACTGCTCTGTGGGCTTTCTACCCCCAACAACGCCATCATGGGCTGCTACGGCCTCATCGCCGTGGCCCTGGCCTACGAGATCATGGTAAAGGCGGGCCGCGGCCCCCGGACAAGCGCTTTCTGGGCGCTGGTATGCGTGTGGGGCTGCAACATGATGTGGATGACCACCAACGGCGGCGTGTGGTTCCAGGCCCAGGCCCTCAATATGGTGATGTGTCTGGCGGCAGTGCTGTGCGCGATGCAGGGGAAAAAGGCCCTTTCCACCACGTTCCTGGCCCTGGCGGTGGGCTGCCGGCCGTGGAGCGCCGTGTACCTGCCGGTGTTCGCCCTGAGCTTCGCCTGGAGCGAAAAGGAAAAGCACGGCGGCTTTCTCAAAAGCTGCCTGGCCCAGTGGAAGTGCCTCATCGGCCCGGCCCTCATCGGGGCCTGCTACATGGCCTACAACTACGTGCGCTTTGCCGACCCTCTGGAGTTCGGCCACAACTACCTGCCGGAGTTCCAGCGGGCGGAGCACGGCCAGTTTTATATAGGCTACCTGTGGCCCAACCTGAAGCGGCTGCTCACCGAGCCCGTCCGATTCGGGAACGGGCTGCTGGACGTGCCCCTGTTCCAGGGGTTCATGTTCTACGTGGCCAACCCCCTGTTCATCATCTATTTCGTCCGCCTGCTGATCCGGGCGGTCCATAAGGACATGTCCTTCGAGGGGATCGCGCTGCTGGCGGGGATGGTGCTGGAGCTTCTGCTCACCTGCATGCACCGGACCCTGGGGGCCTGGCAGTTCGGGGCCCGCTACACCTGCGACATGATCCCCTTCGCCTACATGTACCTGGCCCGGCGGGGGCCCAAACGGGCCGCCGACTGGGAGCTTCTCGTCGGCGGGCTGGCCGTGGTGTTCAACGTCTACGGCGCCATGCATATGTTCTTCAACACCTGAGGGGAGGGACCCATGAAACTGATGCTCTGGACCGGGTCTACGGTCCTGATGCTGGCGCTGCTGGGCATGCTGGCCGTCCGGGCCGCCCGGGAGCTGCTGGGCGTCTCGCTCCGGGCTCCCGCTTTGCATGTCTCCCTGCCTGAAAGGCTTCGTCCCGTCAACTGGCCCTGGTACTGCATTTTTGTCGCCTCCATCGCCATTTTGTGGCTGGGCGCCTTCGCCGCCCATGTGGCACTGACCCACAGCGCCGCGGGCTTTTTCGCCCACTACTGGGACCGGTTCACCACCGCCGGGGACGCGGAGCGGTATATCTTCATCGCGGAAAACGGCTACGTGCCCGTGGGGGAGAACGTGATCAACATCGTGTTCTATCCCCTCTACCCCGCGCTCATGGGCCTTCTCGGCGCGCTGCTGGGCGGCCGGACAGCCCTGGCCGGTCTTCTCATCTCCCAGGTATGCTACGGCTTTTCCGCGGTGGTATTCGCCCGGCTGGCCAAAAAAGAGTGCGATCACCCCGCCGCAGCTCTTCTGGCCTACTGGCTCTACCCCTTCGGGTTCTTCGCCCAGGGGGTGTTCACGGAGGGGCTTTTCCTGCTGCTGACCGCGTCCGCCCTGTACCTCATGAGGGAACGGAAATGGCTGGCGGCGGGCGCCGTGGGCTTTCTCTGCGCCCTGACGAGGGTCCAGGGGATGCTGCTGCTCCTGCCGGGCGTGTACATGGCCTGGCGGGTGACCCGGCAGGAGAAAAAATGGCCGCCCAGGACCCTGGCCCTGCTGGGGCCCATCCTGGGCTGGGGGATATATCTGGGTATCAACAAGGCCGTGTGCGGCAGTTTCTTCGCCTTCAAGGGCTACGAGGCCGCCGCCCCCTGGTACCAGACCGTCCAGTGGCTGGGGAACACCCTGGCCCAGCAGTTCACCATGGGCGTGGACTATCCGGGCATCGCTCCCTGGATCTACTGGCCCCAGGCGGCCCTCTACTTCATCGCCGCGGGCCTTCTCATTGCCGGCTGGCGGCGGGAACTGGACAACGCCTGGGTCCTCTACGGCACGGCGTATCTGGGCATGTGCTACACCGCCGGGTGGCTCATCAGCGGCGGCCGGTATATGCTGGGGTGCCTGCCCATGTACCTGGCCCTGGGCCGGCTGAAGCACCCCGCCCTCCGGGCGCTGATCCTCCTCACCGAGCTCATATTCTTCTTCGTCTACAACTACTGGTTCATGCAGGCCCAGGCAATTATGTAAACTGATTGCTTTGTTTGGCCTCGCAGAGTTCGCCGCCGCAGCGGCGAAAAGAGTGGGATGTTTTTTCCGGGGGCGTGTACCTCGGAAAAAACTCTTATCAGCCCGCAAACGTGAACGCCCCCGTCCAAATCGGACGGGGGCGCTTTGCGCTGCAGCGGGCTATAGCCTTCTCGTTTGAAAGGCTCCGCCTTTCAAACGACTTAGTCAGCCACGTAGGGCAGAAGCGCGATCTGACGGGCCTGCTTGATAGCCGTAGTCAGCTGGCGCTGATGCATGGCGCAGGTGCCGGTGGTGCGGCGGGGCAGGATCTTGCCGCGCTCGGAGAGATACTTGCGCAGGCGGGCGGTGTCCTTGTAGT
>CANRMG010000070.1 GCA_947631675.1 uncultured Oscillospiraceae bacterium | reverse complement strand
GGCGTCCAGCACCAGCAGGATCTCGCAGTCGGCCCCCGGCAGCTCCCGGCCCACGATCTTCGTCAGCTTCGTCAGCTCGTTCATCAGGTTCTGTTTGTTATGAAGCCGCCCGGCGGTGTCCACGATGACGATGTCGGAGCCCCGGGCCTTGGCCGCGCTGCAGGCGTCGAACACCACCGCGCCGGGGTCGCCCCCCTCGCCGTGGCGGACGATGTCCGCGCCGGTGCGCTGGGCCCATATGCCCAGCTGCTCCGCCGCCGCGGCCCGAAAGGTATCTGCCGCGCACAGCAGTACTTTCTTCCCCTGACCGGCGAATATCTTCGCCAGCTTCCCGATGGTGGTTGTCTTGCCCACGCCGTTGACGCCCACCATGATGATCACAGCGGGCTTGGTGGAAAGATGCAGCTCCGGCGTGCCTGCCTTTTCCATCTCCTCCGTGAGGATGTCCACCAGTTTTTGCTGCACGGCGTCGCCCTTCAGGCCCTTTTCATTGCGCAGGGCCTCCACGGCGGTCTCCGCCACCTCCACCCCGGCGTCCGCCAGTATCAATCTCTCCTCCAGCTCGTCCAGAAAGTCCTCGTCGATGCGGGAAAAGCCCGCGAAAAGCCCGCTGAGCAGGCCCTTTTTCTTCTCCTTGAACAGTGACATGATGATCGCTCCTTTAATTTTCCGCGGTCTTCTGCGCCTCGGCCAGGTCCAGCTCGATGACCTGGCTGACGCCCTTTTCCTGCATGGTCACGCCCAGCAGCACGTCCGCCTTTTCCATGGTGCCCCGGCGGTGTGTGATGACCACGAACTGGGTCTTGTCCAGCCGGTGCAGATAGTCGGCGAAGCGGACCACGTTCTCTTCGTCCAGCGCAGCCTCGATCTCGTCCATGACGCAGAAGGGCGTGGGCTTCAGGCGCAGGATGGAGAAGTACAGCGCGATGGCCACGAAGGCCTTCTCGCCGCCGGACAGCAGGCTTATGTTGCTTACCGCCTTGCCCGGAGGCTGGACCTTGATCTCGATGCCGCAGTTGAGGCAGTCGGACTCGTCCTCCAGCCGGAGGCTGGCCCGCCCGCCGCCGAACAGCTCCAGGAATGTGGCCCGGAAGCTCTGGTCGATGGCGGCGAACTCCCGCATGAATATCTCTTCCATCTGGCCGGTGATGTCGGCGATGATGCCCAGCAGCTCCTCCTTGGCCTTGGCGATGTCGTCCCGCTGCTCGGTGAGGTAGTCGTACCGCTCCCCCACCCGCTTGCTCTCCTCGATGGCGCCCAGGTTGGGGGTGCCCAGTTCCCGGATAGACCGGCGCAGCTCCGAGATGCGCCGGTTGGCCGCGGCCAGGCTCTCCAGGGGCTGGCGCATGGCCTGGGCAGCCGTGCGGGTCAGCTCGTAGTTGTCCCAGAGCCGGTCGATGATCTGCTTTTCCTCCATCTCGGCGGCTAGGGTCTGGTTCTCCAGGGACCCCACCAGCCGCTCCTGGGCCAGCAGCTCCTCGTTTTGACGCTGGGCGTCCTTGTCCGCCTGGGTGCGTTTTGCCTCCAGGTCCAGCTTCTGGGCGGTGATAGAGCGTATCTCCTCCCGAAAGGCCTCCGCCTGTTCGGTCAGCGCCGCGCCCTGGCGCTCATTCTCCTCCAGGGCCTGGTCGATGGCGTCGTTCTTCTTCTCATAGGCCGCCATCAGGCTCCGCCGCTGGCTGCCGCCGGCGGTCATGGCCTCCTTCACGTCGGAGAGCTGGCCGGCGCTGGCGGCCTTGGCCTCCCGCTCCGCCTGCAAAGACGCGGCCTGCTGCTGGACCTGGCTCAGCTCCTGGCCGGCCACGTCCATATCGTACCGGGCCGCGGCCAGCTCCCGCTCCGCCTCGGCCAGGGCCTCGCTCTTTTCCTGCTGGCGCTTCAAAAGCCCCACCCGCTCCTCGCGCAGGCGGGCCAGCTCGTTGGCCCGGGACAGGATGCCCGTGCCCTTGGCGGCGCTGCCGCCGGTCATGGAACCGCCGGCGTGGATCATCTGCCCGTCCAGGGACACGATGCGGAACTGGTCACGGTGCCGCTGGGAGATGTTCACCGCGTCCGCCAGGGTCTCGGTGACCACCGTCCGGCCCAGGAGGTTCTCAAATATATCCCGGTAGCGCTCGTCGAACTGCACCAGCTCCAGCGCCAAGCCAAGACAGCCCGCCTCTCCCGTCGGGACCTGCTTCAATACATTGCCCCGAATGGCCTCCAGGGGCAGGAAGGTGCCCCGGCCGGCGTCCCGGCGCTTCAAAAACTCGATGGCCGCCTTGCCGTCCGAGCGCTTGTCCACCACGATATTCTGGGCCGCGGCGCCGAGAGCCGTCTCGATGGCCAGGGCGTACCGGTCCTCCGTCCGGACCAGATTGGCCACGGGCCCGTGGACGCCCCGCAGAGCGCCGGCGCGGCTCTCCCGCATGACGGTCTTCACCGCCCGGTTGAAGCCCTCGTAGTCCTTCTCCATCTCGGCCAGCATATTGATGCGCGCATCCATGCTCCGCCCGTCCACGGTGAGGCGGGTGACCTCATCCCGCAGGGCGTTCACCTTATTCTCCCGGCCGGCCATCTTCATGCGGTGGCCGTTGACGACATTGGAAAGCTGGCTGATCCTGGTCCCCAGCTCCTCCTCTGCCTTTTTGATCTCGCCGATGCGCTCCTCCAGGGCCCCTATCTGCTCCTCCAGGGCCTTGATGCGCCCGGCGTCCTCGCTCATATCGCTCAAAAGCCGCTGGATGCTCTCCTGGTTGCTGTTCTTTTCCGCCGCCAGTACCGCCGCCGCCTGGCGGTTAGCGCCGATGGCGGTCTCCTGGGCGGACAGCTTTTCCCGGACGGCCTCGGCCTGCAGGTCCTTCTCCCGCATGCGCTCGGTGATGGTCTCCGAGCGCTGATAGTTGGCCGTCACCTGCTGGCGCATGCGGGCCAGCTCCGTCTGAGCCGCCTCCTGGCTGGCCTTGATGGAGGCGGTCTGCTCCGCCAGCTTGTCCAGGTTCTCCATCCAGGCGGAAACCTCCAGCCCCTTCAGCTCCTCCCGGAGGGTCAGGTACTTCTCCGCCACCGCCGCCTGCTTGCGAAGGGGCGTCAGCTGCAGCTCCAGCTCGTCGATCTTGTCCCCCACCCGCAGGAGGGCGTCGTCCGTGGCGGAGAGCTTTCGCTCCGCCTCCTCCTTGCGGAAGCGGAAGCGGGAGATACCCGCCGCCTGCTCGAATATCTCCCGGCGGTCGGTGCTCTTGGCGGAGACGATCTCGCTGATGCGCCCCTGGCCGATGATGGAGTAGCCGTCCCGGCCCAGGCCCGTGTCCATCAGCAGCTCGTTGATGTCCCGGAGGCGGACGGATTCTTTATTTATGTAGTACTCGCTGTCCCCGCTGCGGTAATACCGGCGGGTGATGGCCAGCTCGTCGCTGTCCACCGCGAAGATACGGGCGGTGTTGTCCAGCACCAGGGTCACCTGGGCAAAGCCCAGCTTGCCCCGCTTCTCCGTGCCGCCGAAGATCACGTCCTCCATCTTTCCGCCCCGGAGGGTCCTGGTGCGCTGCTCGCCCATGACCCACAGCACCGCGTCGGATATGTTGGACTTGCCGGACCCGTTGGGTCCGACGATCATCGTCACGTCCCGGTCGAACTGGATCGTCGTCTTGTCGGGGAAGGACTTGAAGCCCTGTATCTCAAGCGCCTTTAAATACAAAATCTTATACCTCTATACCAGTGATACGCCTAAAAAGACACAATATATAGTATAACTCTATCCGCCCTCCACGTCAACCAGAACTGTGTCCTGCCCCAGTCCCTCCCGGGGCCTGACGGTAAGGCTCCGGAGCCGGAACTGCCCGGTGAGGGAGGCGATATTGGACCGGTGCTGGCCGATCATGGCGGACACCCGCCCGGGCGCCACCGTCAGGGTCACCCGGCTGCCCGCCGGCACATGGGCCAGGAGCGCCGCGGCCTGCCGGCGCAGTATCTCCGAGCGGACCAGCTCCCCCAGGGCCGGATGGTACGCCCCCGCCACGGCCTGGCCCCCGGACAGGTCCTCCGTGGGGTTGAGGCCCAGGCGGATCACAGGGACATGGGCCTGGTCAAAAAGGGGCAGGATGTCCGCGCACACCGCCACCGCGTCGGCCACGGTATGCTCGGCATATATTCCCGCCCGCCACATATCCTCCAGGGCGGTGCCCTTCACGATGACGGTGGGATATATCCGCGCCCCGTCGGGCCGGAGGGCGATGATGCGCCGGGCGGTCTCCACATCCTTTTCCCGGTCCGATCCGGGCAGGCCGGTCATCATCTGCAGTATGAGATCCAGGCCCGCGGCCTTCACCAGCCCCGCTGCCCGCTCCGTGTCCCCGGCAGTGTGGCCACGGCCGGAAGCGGCCAGAACACCATCGTCCATGGACTGGGCCCCCAGCTCCACGGTGGCCACGCCATAGCTTTTCAGCATAGCAAGACCCGCCTCATCCACCGCGTCGGGCCGGGTGGAAAGGCGTATGGACGATACCGTCCCATCGGCCAGCCAGGGCTGGGCCGCCTCCAGGAGCTGGCGCTGCAGCACCGGGCTCACCGCCGTGAAGCTGCCCCCGTAAAAGGCCAGCTCCAGGCCGGCCAGGCCCTCCCCCTTGGCCCGTTCCAGGGCCTCGGTCACGTCAGCCCCGGAAACAGGCAAAGGGCTGCCGGAGATGCGCTTCTGGTCGCAGAAAACGCATTCGTTCGGGCAGCCCCAGTTGGGGACGAACAGGGGGAGTATCCTCGCTCTCGCCATCAGCCGTTTATGATCTCCAGAGCCGCCCTAGCGGCGGCCTGCTCCGCTTCCTTCTTGCTCTTGCCCTCGCCGGCGGCGGTCCTGCCGTCGTGCAGGGCCACGCTGGCCACGAAGGTCTTGTCATGGTCCGGGCCGGACTCGCCTATGATGGCGTACACCGGCGCGGCGCCGCCGGACTGCTGAAACAGCTCCTGCAGCTGGGTCTTGTAGTCCGTCCTGGCGGGACGATGGCCCGCCTGCACGTCCTTCAATATGCGCTCCGAGATGAACTTTTCCGCGCTCTCCAGGCCCCCGTCCAGATAGATGGCGGCGATGATCGCCTCCACGCAGTCGGCCAGGATGGAGGTTCGGGTCCGTCCGCCGTTGCACTGCTCATTCCTGCCCAGGCGGATATAGCTGCCCAGGTCCAGGGCAAGGGCCACCTGGTGGAGGCTGGCCTCGCACACCAGCTCCGCCCGCAGGCGGGTAAGACCCCCCTCCGGCATATCCGGGTACAGCCGGCAGATGGTCTTGGCCGCGCAGAAGCCCAGCACCGCGTCGCCCAGAAATTCCAGGCGCTCGTTGCTGTGCCGCTTGGGGGACTGTTCGTTGGCGTAGGAGCTGTGGGTCAGGGCCGTCTCCAGGTAGGACCTGTCGCGGAAGGCATAGCCCAGGGCCTTCTCCAGCCGCTCCATTACCCGTCGACGCGGGCGCTCACATAAGCGACCAGATCGCCGATGGTGTGCATCTCCATGAGCTCCACCTCGGAGATCTCGTCCAAGCCGAACTCGTCCTCGATATCTGCCATCAGCTCCACCACGTCTATGGAGTCGAAGTCCATATCGTCGAAGCTGGTGCTCTCGTTGAGCTTGGACGGCTCCATGCCGAACTGCTCGCAGATCATCTCGATGATTCTGTCGTAAACCATTTTTAAGTCTCCTTTGCTTTGTCCAATTTCATGAAATCTATGTTGGCTTCTATGGCTCCCGCCACGTCCGCCTTAGCGCAGGCGATGGCCTGGCGCACGGCGTTGAATATGGCCTTTTCGTCGGAGCTGCCATGGGCCTTGATCACGGGCTTGGATATGCCGATGAGGGCCGTGCCGCCCACCTCGGACGGGTCCAGCATGGCCTTCATGCCGTACAGCTCCTTCTTGATGAGCAGCGCGCCTATCTTCGTCTTGAGACTGCCGTACATGACGGTCTTCAATTGCTCGAACATGAACTTGGCCAGGCCCTCGGTGGTCTTGAGCATCACGTTGCCCGCCAGGCCGTCCGTCACCAGCACGTCCGCCTTTCCGGCGAACAGGTCGCTGCCCTCGGCGTTGCCCACGAAGTTGATGCGCCCGGCGTCGGACGCCTCCTTCAGGAGGGCGAAGGCCGCCTTTTGCAGCTCGCCTCCCTTGGTGTCCTCGGTGCCCACGTTCAGCTGGGCCACCCGGGGGCTCTGGATGCCCATCATCTTCTGGGCGTAGAACGAGCCCATGTAGGCGAACTGCAGAATATATTCCGGCGTGGAGTCCACGTTGGCGCCGCAGTCGATCAAGAGCACGCCCTTGTCCCCATTGGGGAGCACAGGGCCCAATGCCGCCCGGCGGATGCCTTTGATGCGCTTGACGAACTGGGTCGCCCCTGCCAGGAGCGCGCCGGTGCTGCCCGCGGATACCACCGCGTCGCCCTCGCCGTTCCTGAGCATTTTCAGCGCCACGGTCATGGAGGAGTCCCGCTTGTTGTAGCAGGCCATGCCCGGCTCGTCCTCCATAGTCACCACCTGGGAGGCGTTGACCACAGTAACGCGCTTTTCATCGGCGCCGCCGCAGGCGGCAAGGCACGCTCTCACCTCGTCCTCCCGGCCCACCAGCACGATGTCCGTGTTCATCTCCCGGGCGGCTTTGACCGCGCCGGCTACGACGGCCTGGGGGGCATTGTCGCCGCCCATGGCGTCCAGGATGATCTTCATACGCCCGCCTTCTCCCTTTCTATGATCTTCTCAAGCTCCCCCAGGGCCCGTTCCGATACCTTCAAATACCGGTCCCGCTTGCCCCGGATGCGCTCGTCCAGGTGCTCGATGATGCCGAAGTTCACGTTCATGGGCTGAAAGTCCCCGCTGGCCGCCCCGCCGGAGACGTACAGCGCCAGCGCGCCGATGGCCGTTGTCCGGGGAAAGTCCAAGGGCGGCAGGTCCTTGAACCTTCTCGCCGCCTCCAGCGCCGCCAGCATGCCGGAGGCGCAGGATTCCACGTACCCCTCCACGCCGGTGACCTGGCCGGCAAAGCCAACTCTTGGCTCCGACCGCAGGCGGTAATACCGGTCCAGCAGCTTGGGCCCGTTCAAAAACGTGTTGCGGTGCATCTTCCCGTAGCGGAGATACTCGGCGTTGGCTAAGGCCGGTATCATGCCGAACACCCGCCGCTGCTCTGGAAAGGTCAGGTGGGTCTGAAAGCCCACCAGGTTATAGACCGTGCCCTCGTCGTTGTCCCGGCGCAGCTGCACCACGGCGTGATAGCTCTCCCCGGTGTCGGGGTTTCTCAGCCCCACGGGCTTCATGGGCCCGTAGCGCAGCGTGTCGTGCCCCCGCCGGGCCATGACCTCCACGGGCATGCAGCCCTCGAATACCCCCGCGTCCTCGAAGCCGTGGACCGGGGCCTCTTTGGCCGCGGCCAGCTCCGTGACGAAGGCGTCGTACTGCTCCTTATCCATGGGACAGTTTATATAGTCCGCGGTGCCCTTGCCGTACCGGGAACCGAACCAGGCCTTGGTCATATCGATGCTGTCAAAGGCGATGAGCGGCGCGGCCGCATCGAAGAAGTGAAGGAAATCCGCCTCGCCGCAGGCCTTTGCGATGGCCGGGATGAGCCCGTCGCTGGTCAGCGGCCCGGTGGCGATGATGCACTCGCCTTCCGGGAAGTCGGTGACCTCTCCCTCCACGATCTCGATGTTGGGGTGGCTGCGGATGGCGTCGGTGATGGTCCGGGCGAATGCCTCCCTATCCACCGCCAGGGCGCCCCCGGCCGGGACACGGTGCTTCTCGGCGCTCATCATGATGAGGCTGCCGAGCCGGCGCAGTTCCTCTTTTAAGAGCCCCACAGCGTTGGACAGGTCGTCCCCCCGCAGGGAGTTGGAGCAGACCAGCTCCGAGAAAAGGGGCGAGGTGTGGGCCGGGGTCATCTTCTCCGGCTTCATCTCGTAAAGACGCACCTTCATGCCCCGCTGGGCCAGCTGCCACGCGGCCTCGCTGCCCGCCAGGCCCGCGCCCACCACGGATATATCCGCCGTCATGCCTTTGCCTTCTTGGCCGCGGGCTTTTTCGCGGCGGTCTTTTTGGCCGCGGTCTTACGGGCCGCGGGCTTTTTCGCCGCGCTCTTGCGGTTTGTGGTCTTTTTGGCAGTCCCGCCGTCTTCGGCGACCGGTTCCGTCCCCTCGGCGGAGGCGGTATTGGACCGGCGGTAGCGGTAGCCCCGCTTGTCCTCCGGCAGGAAGTTGGAGCACTCCTCATTGATGCAGAAGGGCTTTCTCTGGCCCTTGCCGGAGAGCTTGAACATGGTCTTGCCGCACACAGGGCAGTTGTCCTTTGTGGGCACGTCCCAGCTCATGAAGCCGCACTCGGCGCCCTTTTCGCAGGCGTAGTAGGTGTAGCCCTTCTTGCTGGTGCGCTTGAAGATGCGCCCGCCGCACTTGGGGCACTTGCCGGGCATCTCCGTGACCAGGGGCATGGTGAAGCTGCACTCGGGATAGCCCGGGCAGGCCAGGAAGCGGCCGAACCGGCCGGACTTCACCACCAGGTTCCGCCCGCAGTTGGGGCATATCTCCGCCGACACCTCATCGGGGACTTTGATGCGCACGCCCTGGAGGGCATCTTCCGCCTTTTCCAGATCCTGCTCAAAGCCGCCGTAGAAGTCGCTCAGGACCGCCTTCCAGTCAGCCTTCCCCTCCTCCACCTGGTCCAGGGTATCCTCCATCCGGGCGGTGAACTTCACGTCCACGATGTCCGGGAATCGCTCTTCCATGAGCTTGGTCACCGTCTCCCCCAGGGGGGTGGGCTTCAGGTACTTGCCCTCCTTCACCACGTACTCACGGGCGGTGATGGTGGTGATGGTGGGGGCGTAGGTGCTGGGCCGGCCGATGCCCTTCTCCTCCATGGCCCGGATGAGGGTGGCCTCGGAATACCGGGCGGGGGGCGCGGTGAAGTGCTGCTCCGGGTCAAGCTTGGCAAGCTTCACGCTCTGGCCCTGCTTAAGCTCCGGCAGGGGCTTTTTGCCCCCCTCCTCCGCCTCCTCGTCCTCCCGGTTGTC
>CANRMG010000069.1 GCA_947631675.1 uncultured Oscillospiraceae bacterium | reverse complement strand
CCCGGGTCCCGGGTGAAGTCGCTGAAAAGGTCCACCACCTCGTCCCGGACCACCGGGTCCAGCCCGCCGGTGGGCTCATCCAGGACGAGCAGCTTCGCGTCATGGCTCAGGGCCGCGGCGATGCCCAGCTTCATCCGGTTGCCCCGGCTCAGCTCGGAAAACTTCTTGTCCGTGGGGATGTCCAGGTCCTTCAGGTACTTGTCGAAGAGGATCTGGTCCCAGTTTTTATAGGCCGCGGCCATGATCTTTCCGATCTGGCCCGCCCGCAGGCCGGCGGGAAAGCCCACCTCATCCAGCACCACGCCGATGTCCTGCTTGGCCTGGCGCATATCCGGCCCTATGGGCGTGTCCAGCACGGAGGCCGTACCGGCATCCGGCTTTATGATCCCCAGCAGCAGGCGGATGGTGGTGCTCTTGCCCGCGCCGTTTTCTCCCACCAGGCCCATGATGCACCCGGCGGGCAGCGTCAGGTCCAGGGGCCCCAGATGGAAATCCCCATAGGCCTTTTCCAGCCCCTTTATCTCGATGGCGTTCATTGATGCTCGTCTCCTTCCAATATGGACAGCATATCCAGTATGTCCTGTTTCGTAAGGCCGCAGGCGGCGGCCAGCCGCAGCGCCTCGGTCAGGTGCCCCTCCAGCTTTTTCAGGCTCTCCTCCCGCAGCAGCTCCATGTTCTTCGGCGCCACGAAGCAGCCCTTGCCCGCCACGGTGTAGATGAACCCTTCCCGCTCCAGCTCGTCATAGGCCCGCTTGGTGGTGATGACGCTGATGCGCAGGTCCTTGGCCAGGCTTCGGATGGAGGGGAGCGTCTCATCCTGGCGCAGGGCCCCGCTGATGATCTGCTCCTTCAGCTGGGCATATATCTGCTCGTAGATGGGCGAGCCGCTCTTGTTGTCGATGAAGATGGTCATGACGTGTCCTCGCTTTGAACTGTTCATATAGAATATACACAGTTATAACAGTTCTGTCAAGAGGAATATTAGAAATGATTGCCTTTTGCTGCTAAGTGTGATAAATTAAACAAAAATGCAAATCAATATTTGTAGATTTAGGGGGAAAACGTGATGAACAGACCGAATGCGCTCCTGAAGGTGACGAGCATCATCCACATCGTTCTCAGCTCCATCTGCATCGTGCTGGCGCTGGTGGGTTCTGTCTTTGCCGGGTCCCTGGTGTCCATGCTCTATGACGCGGCCGGCATTCCCGGCGGCGGAGCCGGATTCCTGTCGGGCACGCTGATCTTCGTGGTGGCCGTCATCGGCTGCGTGCTGAACCTGGTCGCCGGCATCCTGGGCGTGAAGGGAAAGGCCATGGCCTGCCGGGTACTGGGCGTGATCCTGCTGGTGCTGGCGGTGGCCAGCTTCGTCCTGGGTGTCAGCATATTCGACAAGGTCGGCACGATCATCACCACGGCGGTGGTGGAGCTGTGCCTGCCCATCCTGTACGTCTGGGGTGCGTTCAAGGAGCCCACGGCGTAAAGATAGCAGTATCAGAGGGCGGCGCGGGATGCGCCGCCCTCTGTTTTTTAGACGTTTTCTGACATGGGAGGCCGCTCCGTCATAGGATGGGGCAGCCGCGCGCCGGAGAGATTGCAAAATGGTTACAAACGTGGTATACTGACGAAGAACGTCGCAAGCCCGTCCCCGCGGCCGCGGGGACAGAACAGGAGGCAGCTATGGCACAGGGCCGCCATGAGGATATGGACTGGGGCGAGCTGGACTGGCTGGAGGAAGAGCCTGAGACCGCGCCGCGCCGGGCGTCTTCCCGCCGGGAACAGCCCCCGCAGGAGGAGCCGCCCCGCCGCCGTCGCGTCCGGGACGAGATGGACTGGCAGGAGGAGCCTGTCCGCCGCCAGGCAAGCCGTCAGACCCGGTCCGGCCGGCAGGAATACTATGACGAGCCCCGGCAGCAGCCCCGGCGCCAGCAGTCCCGCCGTCAGGAATATCAGGAATATGAAGAATCCCGCCCCCGGCGGCAGTCCCGGCAGCAGGAATATTATGACGGCTATGACGAGCCCCGTCCCCGCCGCCAGCAGGTGCGCCAGGAGCAGGTATACCCCGACGGGGCCCAGCGCCGCGCCCAGCAGAGCTGGGACCGGTACGACGACCGCTATGACGACCGCCGCCGGCAGTACTATGACGACCCGGAGCCCTGGCGCGGCCGGGGAGACGGCGGCCGGGGCGGCAGCCGGCAGAGCCTCCCCCTGATCATCCTGGTGGTGATATTGGTGGGCGGCGTGCTGTTCGCCGGCGGGAAGCTGCTCAATATCATGCTGGACTACCGGCGTGACCGCTCGGCCTACAGCGACCTGGCGGACCAGGCCCTTTCCGGCATGGCGGAGCCGGACGCCACCCCCGACCCCAACGCCCAGCAGGGCTCCGGGGACGGGGAGGAGACGCAGCGGCCCTCTACGGTGAACTGGGAGTACCTGACCAGCGTCAACTCCGACGTGATCGGCTGGCTCTACTGCCCCGACACTCCCATCAACTACCCGGTGGTGCAGACTACGGACAACGACTTCTACCTGCACCGGGGCTTCACGGATAAGCAGCAGAACGTGGCCGGCACACTGTTCGCCGACACGGTGTGCACTCTGGGCTCCAACTACAATAACTTCATCGTCTACGGCCACAACATGAAGGACGGGTCCATGTTTGCGTCCCTGCAGAAGTACGTGGACTCCAGCTACTACGAACAGCACCAGGTCATGTACTACTACACCCCGGAGCGGGATTACCGGGTGGACCTGATCGCGGCCCACATCGTGGAGTCCACCCTGACCAACTACCCCTTCTATTTCTCCGGCGACGGGGACTATCAGGGTTATCTGAACGACATCACCAGCCACTCCTTCTTCTCCACCCATGCCCCCGTGTCCACCCAGTACCAGCTCATCACCCTGTCCACCTGCGACTACTCGGGCGGCTATGCCGACCCCCGATTCCTGGTCCAGGGCCTGCTGGTGCCCATGGACGGGCAGTGACATACAGAGCATAAGAAAAGACCGGCCAGTTCTGGCCGGTCTTATTTTGTTCTTACCCTTTCTTTTTCCGCCGCTCCCAGAGCCCGAGGACCAGGCACCCGGCGGCGGCCAGCACGGTGATGGCCAAACCAGGTATCAGGCCGGGGGGCATAAAGCGCATATCCAGGGTGTGCTCACCCGGGTCCACGGGGATGGCCATGAGGCAGTCCAGCACCTCCATGGGTTCCGCCTCGGCCCCGTCCAGCGTCACCGTCCAGCCAGTGTTATAGGGGATGGTGAGCAGCAACAGCTCGTCCCCCTGGCCGGTGGTGAAGGAGCCGGCGAAGTGGTGGCCGGCGAGCTTTGTGAGGGCGCAGCCCCCGTCGGCCAGGGCGTCGCGGTAGGCGCTCAGGGCCGGAAGGCTCTCCGTGGCGAAGGCGGCTCCGACGGTGTTCAGGTCCCCGTTCACGCTCAGCCGGACGGTGACCGTGTCCCCGGCGGCGAAGTCGCCCAGATACACGCTGCCGTTGGTCTGGGCCGTGCCGTAATAGGCCCGGTAAGCGTCGTTGACGAACAGCATCATGCCCGGATAATCTGCCAGGCGGATCTGGCCGTAGAGGGGCCCGTCCGCCCGGACGGTCAGGGTGTAGGTGAGGGACCCGGCGCCGTCGCCGGTGCGGACATAGCGGCCGTCCCCCTGGTCGGCCAGACCGTCCAGGGCCACGTCTGTGATCTCCGCGAAGGTGTAGATGTCCCCGTCCGCCTCTGGGGCGGCGGCAGAATAGAGGGCCTGGACGGCGCTGAAGCAGTCTGTTTCCTCCATGGGCGCTGCGATGGCCTGGTCCGCCGTGAAGGCGATAGGCAGGGCGGCGGGGTTTTCGTACACGGTGTAGCCCCCGGCAGAGGCGACGGGCGTATAGGCCTTGGCCGGGCCCTTGCTCACCAGATACCGCAGGCCCAGGAAGCTGTCTGCCCCGGCGGTCACCCCGGCGTTATACAGGGCGAACAGCTTGGAAAACCGGGTCACGCCCAGCTTTTCCAGAAAGTCCATGTTCTTCTGGGGCATGATGGAGCCGTAGTGGGAGATGCCGTCGTAGCCGAACAGGACCGGCTCGTCCCGGTCCATGCCGAAGGCGTCCTCGCTCTCCACCCGGACAAAGGTCCCGTCCGAGGGCACCGCGGCTATGGCCGCGGCCTTGTCCGTCACATACTGGGCAAAGTCCGCCGGGTCCGCGCTGGTGGCGGTGAGCCTCTCCAGCGTCACATAAGCATTGCCGGTGACGAGGGCCAGGTGGACCGCCAGGACGGCGGCCATGAGCCCGGCCCCGTGTCTGCCGCCGGCCCGCCGGAGCCCGGCGCACAGCGCGAGGACCACCACAACGGCCCTCAGGCCGGTCTGCCAGTCGATGAAGTCATAGCTCCGCCCGGCGAAGGCCAGCAGGGCCAGCAGCCCTATCACCGCCGGGGGCAGGATATAGTGCCAGGGCCGGAGGCCGTCTCTCCCGCGGGCCAGGGCCTCGTCCGCGCAGGCGATGAGCAGGAAGCTCAGAAGGAAGCTGTAGCGGTGGTTATACCAGACGGGCACGTTGAACCCGTGCCACACCAGGTCCGGCCCCGACAGCCAGAAGGACAGCGCCAGCACGCCTATGAGGCCGCCCATGGCAAGCTTTTTCCGCCGGGGGACGGCGGTATTGGCGAACCAGAGCACCGCGAAAAGGAGCGTGACCTCTCCGCAGTAGATGTGGGGCAGGCCCTGCTCCATCAGCTCCTCATAGTCGAAGGCCCCCAAAAAGAGCTTGGAGAACATGGCGGGGAAGGAGAAGTTGGGCGTCAGGGACAGGTCCGAGGGGGAGAAGGAGGCCCTTCCGCCGGCCAGGGACAGGAACGCCGGGACGAGCACCGCTCCCGCCAGGGCCCCCGCCAGCAGACTGGAAAGGGCGAAATCCCCTATCCGCCGCCAGGGCTTGTCCACCGGAGCGGCGATGAATTGGGCCAGGAAGAACAGCACCGAGAAAATGCACAGGATATAGCCGATATAGAAGCTGAAGGCCAGCGCCGCCGCCAGGCTCAGCACGTACAGCCACCGGCCCCGGCCCTCCGCGAGGCGGTGGATGCCCAGAGCCGCCAAGGGCATAACGATCACGCAGTCCTGCCATAGGTAGTTGTGGGCGTAGGCCACCATGTAGGCCGCCAGACCATAGGCGGGGGCGGCGAAGAGCACCCGCCAGCCCCAGCCGTGGCGGGACCCGGCGTAATAAGCCATGGCCGTGCCGGCCAGGCCCACCCGCAGGATGTATACCAGGCCCACCGCCAGCAGCATCCTCTCCCGGGGGAACAGGCAGGTCAGCAGGTTCAATGGCCCCATCAGGAAATAGGTGGTGAGGCCCAGCATATTGCCGCCCAGGGCCATGCTGGGCAGGTACAGGGCGCTTGTCCGGCCGGTCAGCATATCCTTCAGGCCGCTGAGGAAGGGGATGTACTGGTTGGTCATGTCCTGCACGCCCAGACTGCGGCTGCCGAAGGGGCATATGCCGCATATGGCCATGGCCAGGCACGCCAGCGCCGCGCTCAGCAGGAAGCTGGCCGTCAGTATGAGGCTTTTTCTCGGTCTTTTTATCATAGTACCCCCTCCGCGCCGGCCGCGGTCCAACGGATAAAGCGATATATAGAAATTATAGCAGGAAAACCGCCCCAGGACAAGGGGAGAAGGGGTGGCGCTTGACATAAGATGCCACTGCGAGTATAATAGCCCCTGTTCACAGGAGCAAATACCCTATACCAAAGGAGACAAAAACATGAAAAAGATCATTATATTGGCGCTGGCGCTGACCATGGTGCTGGCCCTGTGCGCCGGCTGCGGCGGCAGTAAGCAAGAGGCCCAGCCCACCGCCGCCCCCACCGACCTGCCTTCCGTCACCGCCCCTCCCGCCGGCGCTGAGAGCTCCGGCCTCAACTCCGCCAACGACGACGCGGCTCCCATCGGCCAGCCCGGCCAGGGCCCCGACCTGTCCAGCGAGGAGGCAAAGACTGCCTACGGCCTGATGGGCCAGGACGTGACCGAGCTGTATAACGCCGTGGGCAAGCCCGGCAGCAGCGAATACTCCGCCAGCTGCATCGCCCCCGACGCGGGCGCTGAGGACGGACTGCTCTACTACGACGGCTTCACCGTCTCCACCGTCCGCTATCCCGACGGCTCGGAGCAGATCGTGGGCGTCTACTGAGAAACAAAGGATGAAAAAGACGGCGCAAAGCGCCGTCTTTTTTCTTGCCGCGAAACAGAAAGAAAAGACCCTGGAGCCATCGATGCTCCAGGGTCTCCCTTTGGCACGGCATGAGGGATTCGAACCCCCGGCCTTCTGGTCCGTAGCCAGACGCTCTATCCAGCTGAGCTAATGCCGCTCGCGCCAAAGTATAATAGCATAAGCTCGGACAGAATGCAAGGGGGTATTTGGAAAAATCCCCTCAGAGGCCGATGGCGCCCGCGACGTTGTCCATCACGTCGCCCATGGACTTGAGGGCCTTGCCAACATTGATCTTTTTCTTCTTCGGCAGGGCCATCATGCCCACCATGGAGCCGACCGCCAGGCCCAGCCCCATGCCTTTGATAAACGACATATTATTCATGCTTTACCCCTCTTTCTCCGCTAGTATTTCCCATGAAAACATGATATATTTAATGTAACTGTAATTTTTTTCGAGGAGCGTCTTATGATCATCAGTATATTGGCCGTGGGCGACGTGTGCGGCGCGCCGGGCCTCGCCTTTCTGGAGAAGAATCTGAAAGCCCTCCGCCGCCAGCGGGGCATATCCTTCGTGGTGGTGAACGGGGAGAACGCCAACGTGGTGGGCGTGACGCCGGAGCAGTGTGACCGCATCCTGAACGCCGGCGCGGACGTGATCACCCTGGGAAACCACACCTGGGTCCGCTGGGAACTGAAGCCGTACCTGGCCGACAACGTGCATGTGCTGCGGCCTTTGAATTTCGCGCCCCAGTGCCCCGGCCGGGGCTACGGCGTCTATCGCACACCCTTCGGGGAGATATGCGTCATCAACCTCATGGGCCGGTTCACCCTGGACCCCAACACGGACAACCCCTTCGTGGAGGTGGACGTGCTGTTGAAGGAGCTGGACCCGAAGCCGAAGATCATCTTGGTGGACATGCACGCCGAGGGCACCAGCGAGCGCCTGGCCATGGGCTATTTCCTGGACGGGCGGGTCAGCGCCGTGTGGGGCACCCACACCCATGTGCAGACCTCGGACGCGGGCGTACTGCCCGGGGGCACGGGCTTTATCAGCGACCTGGGCATGACCGGCGCCAGCCACAGCGTGCTGGGCATCGACGTGGACCAGTCCATCAACCGCTTTCTGGGCGACCCGCCCATGCGCTATAAGTCCGGCGGCGGGGACGGGAAGATGGAGTGCTGCGTGTTCGACATCGATACGGACACGGGCCTGTGCGTGGGGGCGGAGGCCCTTCGCATCCTATGATCCGGGTGCTGCACGCGGCGGATCTGCACCTGGATTCGCCCTTCCAGGCCCTGGGCCGGGACAAGGCCGCTCTGCGCCGGAGCGAGCAGCGCGCGCTCCTGGGCCGCATCGCCGGCCTGGCCCGGGAGGAGCGGGCGGACATGGTCCTCTTCGCCGGGGATATGTTCGACGCGGACGCCCCCTATCCTGAGACCATGCGCCTGCTGGAGCAGGCCCTGCCGGAGATGGGCCTGCCCGTATTTATCGCGCCGGGCAACCACGACTGGTACGGTCCCCGGTCCCCCTGGGCCCGGCTGGACCTGGGGGAGAACGTACATATCTTTAAAAATGAGGAGATAGAGTGCGTGGAACTGCCCCAGCTGAACGCCAGGGTGTGGGGCGGGGCCTTCACGGAGAAATACCGCCGGCCGCCCCTGGCCGGGTTCGAGGCGGAAAAAGACGGGGATACTATCGACATCATGGTCCTGCACGGGGAGGTGGGCGTGCCCGGCTCCCCCTACGGGGCCATATCGGAGCAGGACATCGCCCGCAGCGGCATGGACTATGTGGCCCTGGGTCACATCCACGCCGGCAGCGGCCTGCGCCGGGCGGGGGACACCTTCTACGCCTGGCCCGGCTGCCCCGAGGGCCGGGGGTTCGACGAGACCGGAGAAAAGGGCGTGCTCTTGACGGACGTATCGCCGGGGGCCTGCACCGCCCGGGCTGTGGGCCTGGGCGGGCGGCGGTATGAGGTGCTTTCCGTGGACCTGTCCGAAAGCGCCGATCATGTAAAGACTGTACTGGACGCCCTGGGCCGGGATGCGGGCCGGGACATATACCGGGTGATCCTCACTGGCGCGCCGGAGGCGGCCCCGGACCTGCCCGCCATGAGAGGTGCCCTGGAGGACCGGTTCTTCGCCCTGGAGCTGCGGGACGAGACCGTCCTGCGCCGGGACGTGTGGGACGGCCGGGAGGTGCTGAGCCTGAAGGGGCTGTTCCTGGATGGCCTCTGGCAGCGCTACGAGGCGGCGGAGACGGACGAAGAGCGGGCGGATATCGAGCTGGCGGCCCGGTATGGGCTGGCGGCGCTGGAAAATGGCGAGGAGCCGCCCCTGGCGTAGTGCGGCCGGCCCTTCTATGTTGGCATAGCGCGGCACAGCCCCGGACCAAGGCTGGCGTAGTGCGGCCTGGCCCGACAGTATCCCTGCCGCTAAGGCTCGCTTCGCTCGTCAACCGCGTCCGGGACACTGCCGGTTCCCGCCGCACGTCGGGTAGACACGCCCGCCGACGGCGCTCCAAGGAGGCAGCGTCCCCGAGCAAATATTGCTGAGCGAAGCGAAGACGTTTGCCGGGGCCGCTGTCGACGCAGGGAGCGCCTTCACAAGCGTAGGTGCAGCGCGGCTTATAAGGAGAAGATATGATCGTAAAGAAAATGACCGCGTGGTTTGGGACGCTGGAGGGCCGGACCCTGGAGCTGGGGCCCGGGCTCAACATCCTCCATGCGCCCAACGAGAGCGGAAAATCCACCTGGTGCGCCTTCCTGCGGGCCATGCTCTACGGCGTGGACACCGGCCAGCGGGCGAAGCAGGGCCAGCAGCCGGACAAGGTGAAGTACCTGCCATGGAGCGGGTCGCCCATGTCCGGCAGCATGGATATAGAGAC
>CANRMG010000068.1 GCA_947631675.1 uncultured Oscillospiraceae bacterium | reverse complement strand
GCGAGGTCACCAACGAGCTGCTGCGCAAAAACGCCGCCGCCCTGCACACCGGCTCCGTGGGCGTGGCCCAGGAGGCCGAGCGGGGCATCGTGGACCTGGAGACTCTGCAGCAGACCAACAAGGAGCTCATCGAGACCCTGGAGGACGTACGCAAGATCCAGGACGACGGCCGTGCCCGCCGGGCCCAGGCCGAGATCGAGCTGGGCCGCATCGAGGGCGAGCTGAAGCAGAAACTGCTGGATATGCGCGGATAAGCCATTATGAGCATTTTGAAAAAACGCTCCACCGCCATCGTCATATTCATCGTCGTGGTGGCGCTGTTCTCCTTCCTGGGCGCCAGGCGGAGCCTGAACAAGGCCTGCCGCCAGGCGGAGGCCGCCTTCTTTGACCGGAGCCTTCTGAAAGCCGACGGCGCTTATTCCGCCCCGGCGGACCACCTGGAAAACTGCGTGGCGCTCACCAACCGCCTGCTGTCCGTTATCGGCAAAGACGGCCCGTGGGCCGACGCCTATGAGGCCGTGATGACCGCCCGGTCGGCGCTGGACAGCGCCCTTCAGGCCAGGGACATCCCCGCCGCCGGCGAGGCGAACCAGCGCCTGGCGGAGGCCGTGGCCCAGGTGGAGGCCGTGAAGGCGACCGGCGCGGCGCTGGACAACTCCTACGATGACTATGACGCCATCCTCTCCGACTTTCACGGCGCCCAGTCGGCGCTGGACAACAACGGGTACAGCGGCTATATCCTCTCCTTCCGGGAGGAGGAGCTGTCCGCCTTCCCCGCCAACATCCTCCGGCGCCTGACCGGCGTCAAAGCGCCGGAGACCTTTCCATGAGGTGAGACGATGAAAAGGTTCCTATCCTGCGCTCTGGCGGCGATGCTCTGCCTGTGCCTGCTGGCCGCGCCCGCTCTGGCTGCTGACCTGGAGGCCGGCACCGGCAGCGGCTACTACGTGGTGGACGACGCCAATGTCCTGTCCGCCCAGACGGAGGAGCTTCTGACCCAGTACAACACCGTCCTGGAGAGCCTGTGCCATAACGCCCAGCTGGTGGTGGCCACGGTCAGCTACCTGGACGAGGACACGGAGATCGCCGCCACCCGCCTTCTCAATAACTGGGGCGTTGGCAGCGCCTCCGACTCCAACGGCATGCTCCTGCTGCTGGTGGCCGAGGAATACCGGGGCTGGCTGGCCGTGGGCGCGGGCCTGAGCCGGGACTTCGACGACGACACGGCGGAGGAGTACCTGGACGAGTACTTCTGGGACGACGTGGACGCGGAGCGCTATGACGACGCGGTGCAGACGCTGGCCGGGCACATCTACGACTGGTACCTGGACTATTACGGCGTACAGCAGACCGCGGCCGAGCCCTCCGGCGGCTACGACAACAGCTACGGATACGACCCCTACTATGGGACAAACAGCTATTCCTCGGGAGGTGGTTCATCCATCATGGGCATGATCTTCGTTATCATTATCGTGGTCCTGCTACTGTGGGTCCTGGGCGCGTCCAGCCGCTACAGCCGGATGCGCCGGCGGGGCTACACCGGCGGCTTCTTCCCCATCTTCTGGTTCGGGGGCCGGCGGCGTTACCGCTCCTGGTGGCAGCAGCCCCCACCCCCTCCAGGGCCTGGACCCGGACCGGGAGGTCCCGCCGGATTCGGTGGACCGGGCGGCTTTATGGGCGGCGGCTACCGCGCCGCGCCGCCCCGCCGCTCCAGCTTCTCCTCCAACAGCCGTCCGCCCCGCTCCGGCGGTGGTTTCCGCGGCGGTGGCGGCGGAGGGTTCCATGGCGGCGGTTTCGGCGGCCACAGCGGCGGCGGTGGCGGCGGACGCCATTAAAAAGCATGAAACGGCCTCGGAGGCGATGCCTCCGGGGTCGTCTTATGTCCTTTTCATCTGTCTCCGGGGACGGTCTGGTAATAGCCGTAGGCGGGATAGTAGGAGTAGTAGCCAGGCACGGTGTACTGGCGGGCGTAGCTGCCGAACAGCAGGCTCAGCACCAGCCGCATGAGGAAAAACATCACCATCACAGCGATGATAAAGCCGATGGGACTGCGCCGGCGGTATGTGTAGGTGTAGGTATAGGTGTATGTCCGGCCCGCGCCGAATGGGTCGAAGGGTCCGCCGGCCGCCGGCTCCTGATAGGTCCGGCCCTGCTGACGCATGGTCTTGATGTCGTCGTAGGCCCGGTTGATGCGGCCCATCTGCTCCGCCGCGGCGGCATTGCCGGGGTGCAGGTCCGGGTGATAGCGCTTTGCCTGGCGCTTATAGGCCTTGGCGATCTCCTCGTCGGGCGCGTCGGGCGGCACGCCCAGCACGTCGTATGGATTCATGTCTTTCTCTCAAAGCGGTTGCCGCATTTCCGGCAGGTCAGCAGCAACTTTCCCTTCCCCTTGGGCACCCGCAGCAGTGCGTGGCAGGAGGGGCAGCGGAAGAATTTGTAGTCCTTTCTCTGCTGCCAGCGGTCCTTCAGGGAGCGGAACCAGCGGCCTGCGGCCTGACGCTTTTCGTAGTACCAGGCGTTCTCCTTCTGGCGCTTGTAGATGTCCCGGGAGAAGGTACGGTAGAGGCAGTAGATGAGCACTACCCATTCCAGCAGCGACAGCAGCCCCGCCAGCATGGGCACCCGGCTGAACGGCATGCCCAGCACCATCAATGCTATGGCCGCGATGAGAAGGAACTGGTTGAAGGCGTCGTAGCCGTTGCGCCCGTACATGAACTGTGCGATCTTCTGTCTGAAATTCATGGGATCACCCTTATTCCGCAGAATTCTGTAATAATAAGAATACCCCAATCATTCCAATTTGTGTTTAACAAACTGTTAATTATAAAAAACTCCGCTACGCCGAAGCATAGCGGAATGTTTTAACCTTGCCTTATTCAAACTTTACGCCTACAGAAATTGTAAGGTCACATGGAATCTCTAAATGTAGCAAATCACCATCTTCTGCCCTAACATACACTTCATATTGCTCGTCTGACTTAACATAGTCAAAAAACTTATGATCTCCCAATTCAGCATCTGGTTTACCAAGAGATACGTTTCCGCCTTTAGAGGCAGAATCACTTTTCCTTAAATAGTAATCACCAGCAGGAATATCTTGACCTATTATAAAATCTGCAGCCGGGAGTTTAGCCGTCTTTTCAATTTTCCTAGAAACGATTTCTTCCTGCACTTGCTTTAATAGTTCAACAATCTGCTCGTCGTCATATCCGCTCAAATCAATAACATCCGAATCGGACGCAAAGGACAGCACGGATAACGCCGATAGGACAAAGCATACCGCCAAAACCGAAACGAGAATCTTTTTCATCGTTCAACCCTCCTTGTCCCGATGATACCACACCTCACCAAGCCAAGCAAGAACGAATCGAAATTTCCGTCTCATACAAAATCCTCGTCAAAGGCAAAACCACAATATATAGCGTAACAACTTGTTCTTACTCCCATATATTGACATCCAGATATGGATATGTTACAATTTCATTATCAACTCAAGGAGGTGCCACTATGAACGTAAATAAGACATACACAGGACATTGTATCGCCCAGGACCGTGAATACTCATTCACAGTAAAATATCTTGATGACGGTCAAGGCGGCTATATCAGAGATCTTATTGATTGCACATATCGCGGATTACACAGGCCGGAAATCTGCCGTGAGTGTTCAATCGTCAAGAAGATTACACCTCAACCGTAATATCACCAGCCTCATCCATTTGGGATGAGGGCTTTTTGTGCCACCCCCCGTAAAACAACTCGACACGCAATCCAGCGAAGCGATTGCGTGTCGAAAAGGAGAAAGGCTTTTGACCGACGGATGGGAGCCCGCTCGCGGGCCCCCATCGTTATCAAAAGCCTTTCGACGTGGTGACCCGTACGGGACTCGAACCCATGTTACCGCCGTGAAAGGGCGGTGTCTTAACCACTTGACCAACGGGCCAAAAAAATGGTGGAGACTGCGCGACTCGAACGCGCGACCTCATGCGTGTGAAGCATGCGCTCTAACCTGCTGAGCTAAGCCTCCATAGAGGGGAGAGGATCGTCTCTCCCGTGGTAGCGGCGACTGGATTCGAACCGGTGACACTGCGGGTATGAACCGCATGCTCTAGCCAACTGAGCTACGCCGCCAAACAGCTTGCTTATTATATAAGATTCCATCCCCCTTGTCAAGTATTTACAGGACAAAATCATCATAAAATCACGCCTCCCGGCCGTCATTGCCCGGGAGGCGCGCCCATATCATTTTTCCAGTCCCATCCCGCTCATCAGGTGGTCGACGAACTTCGTCACGGCGATGGAGCCGTGCTCCTTCTTGAGCCAGGACACGCCCAGCCGCCGGTAATAGGCCGGCTCTGCCGGGATGCCGACGAGCTTATAGGGCGTGCGCTGGAGCACCAGCTCCGGCAGCAGCGTCACCCCCAGGCCGCTCTCCACCATGCTCATGACGGTGTAATCATCCTTCACGGTGTACTGGCGCTTGGGCCGGATGGCCGCGTCGGCGAACATCTTCTCCACGATCTGGCTGTAGCCGGATTCCAGCAGCACGAAGGTCTCGTCCGCCAGGTCCTTGAGCTTCACCTTTTTCCCGGCCAGGGGATGGCCCTCCGGCAGGACGATGTTCATCCGGTCCTCCAGAAGCTCCCGGAACACGAACTCGTCCCCCTCCGGCTTTGTCATAAAGCCGATGTCCACCATGCCGTTTCGCAGCCACTCGCATATCTGCAGCATATCCCCCTGCAGCAGTTCAAAGCCGATGTTGGGATAGCTCTCCCGGAAGCTCTTAAGATGGGGCGGCAGCCACTGGCAGGAGAGGCTGGTGAAGATACCGATGCGGATAAGGCCCGCGTTCATATTCTGCAGCTCCAGGGCCTTTTCCTGCACGTCCCGCTCCCCCACTACGATCTGGCGCATGCTGGGCAGCAGATATTCTCCCTCCGGCGTCAGGCGCACGCCGCTCTTGTTCCGGGCCAGCAGCGTCACGCCCAGGTCGGTCTCCAACGCCCGCACCAGCTGGCTCACCGCCGACTGGGTGCAGCCGAAGAAGGCCGCCGTCCGGGTAAGGCTCTTCGTCTCAACGATCTTTAAAAATACCTCAAATCTCGACGTCTTCATAAGACACCCCATAAGACACGCTAATTCGTTATTTCACAAAAGCTAACCTATGAAGGTCATTATATACTTCAAAATCCAAATGGACAAGTATTTTCTGCAATTTTATTCAAAAAAACTGATTTCATACCGCTCATATATCGCTCTTTTGGGGAAATACTTGCTATGAGGTGATCAAAAAATGACAACGAAAGAACTTCTCTATGTGGACGACGCCCTGGGCCACGCCATGTTCCTGGTGACCCAGTGCGAGGACGCGGCCGGCAAGCTCCAGGACGCCGCCCTCAAGCAGCAGGTCCAGCAGATGGCCGACCGGCACCGCCAGGTCTACCGCAAATTCTACGATCTTGTGTAAGGAGAGCAACATGGACGACAAATGCATTATGGAGAACCTTCTCCTCACCACCAAGGGCGTCATCGACCTGTATATGCACGGCGCCATCGAATCCAGCACCGCCAACATCCACCAGGCCTTCTCCACCGCCTTTGACGACACCCTGAGCATGCAGGACAACATCTACAAGCAGATGGCCTCCAAGGGCTGGTATCAGATCGAAAACGCCCCCCAGCAGCAGGTCCAGCAGACCAAGCAGAAGTATTCTCCCACATGCTGATGGCATGAAAAGGCCCCGCCCAAGGCGGGGTCTTTTGCTTTACCGTATCTGTCCGTTGCCGTGGATGACATACTTATAGGAACACAGCTCCTCCAGGCCCATGGGGCCCCGGGCGTGGAGCTTCTGGGTGGATATGCCCATCTCACAGCCCAGGCCGAACTCGCCGCCGTCGGTGAAGCGGGTGGAGGCGTTCACGTACACCGCCGCGCTGTCCACCGACGCCGTGAACAGCGCCGCCGCTTCCTCGTCCTCCGTGAGGATGGCGTCGGAGTGGCCGGTGGAGTGCTCCGCGATATGGTCGATGGCGGCCTGTACGCCCTTCACCACCGCCACGGCCAGGATATAGTCCAGAAACTCGGTGTCGAAATCCCGCTCGCCCGCGGGCGTGCCGGGGATGACGGCCGCCGCTTTTTCATCCAGCCGCAGCTCCACGGGCACCTTTCCCTCCGCGGTCCTGTCGTCCGCCAGCCGCTTTTTCAGCATAGGCAGAAACTTTTCCGCAATATCCTCGTGGACCAGCAGCACCTCCTCGGCGTTGCACACGCTGGGGCGGCTGGTCTTGGCGTTTTCGATGATGTCCAGGGCCTTGGCAAGGTCCGCGGACTTATCCACATAGATGTGGCATATGCCCGTGCCGGTCTGGATGCAGGGCACGGTGGCATTTTCCACGCAGGCGTTGATGAGCCCCGCCCCGCCCCGGGGGATCAGCAGGTCCACCAGCCCGTCTGCGGTCATCAGCTCTTGGGCGCTGGCCCGGGTGGTGTCCTCCACCAGGCTCACCGCCTGGCGGGGCAGTCCCGCCTTTTCCAGCCCCTCTCGCAGGGCCTCGGTGATGGCGTGGCAGCTGCGCCAGGACTCCTTTCCGCCCCGGAGCACGCACACGTTGCCGCTCTTCACCGCTAACGCCGCCGCGTCGCTTGTCACGTTGGGGCGGCTCTCATAGATGATGGCCACCACGCCCATGGGCACGCTGACCCGCTCGATGACGAGGCCGTTGGGCCGCTCCACCCGGCGCAGGACCTTCCCCACCGGGTCGGGCAGCGCCGCCGCCTCCCGGACGCCTTGGGCCATGCCGGCGATGCGGCCCTCGTCCAGCATGAGCCGGTCCAGCATCACGTCAGACATGGTGCCCCTGGCCGCCGCCATATCCTGTGCGTTGGCCGCCAGAATGTCGTTACTATGGGCCAGAAGGCTGTCCGCCATGGCCAGCAGGGCGCGGGTCCTTCCCTCTTCCCCCGCCTGGGCCAGGGCCAGCTTGGCGGTCTGGGCCTTTACAAGCATTTCATGGGTAGTCATATTTCTGCCTCCTTCCGGCCGAGAAAGCGCGTTCCCACGCTCTTCCCCTCCAGGATGTCGTATAGATGCTCCGGCCGGCCGCCGTCGGCGATGACCATGTCTATGCCCTGGGCCACGGCCATTTTCGCGGCCTTCAGCTTGGTGGTCATGCCGCCCACGGCCAGACCGCTCCCCTTCTCGCCCGCCAGGGCCTCTACCTCCGGGGTGATGCGCTCCACCACGGGGATGAGCCGGGCGTCCGGGTCATGGCGAGGGTCGGCAGTATAGAGCCCCTCGATGTCGCTCAAGAGCACCAGCAGGTCCGCCCCGATGGCGCAGGCCACGATGGCCCCCAGGGTGTCGTTGTCGCCCACGGAGATCTCCTCGGTGGCAACGGTGTCGTTCTCGTTGATGATGGGCAGCGCCCCCAGCTCCAAAAGCCGGGACATGGTATTTTCAAAGTTGCGCCGGCGGCCCTCGTTCTCCACATCGCTGCCGGTGAGCAGCACCTGGGCCACCACGTGGTTATACTCGGAAAAGAGCTTGTCGTATATGTACATGAGCTCGCACTGGCCCACGGCGGCCGCCGCCTGCTTGGTGGGCATGTCCTCCGGCCGGCGCAGGAGCCCCAGCTTCCCCACGCCCATGCCGATGGCGCCCGAGGACACCAGCACGATCCTGTGCCCGGCGTTTTTCAGGTCGCTTATCACCTTCACCAGCGACTCCACATGCCGGATGTTCAGATGGCCGGTGGCGTGGGCGATGGTGGATGTGCCGACCTTGATGACTACAGTCATATATATCCCCTGCCTTTATCTGCGGACTATAGTTTTCACAGTATAGCACGGTTTTTCCTTGTGCGCAATCCTTGGGAAAAGCGCGGCGGGACAGTTCCCGCCGCGCTTTTTATCTTATTCCAGGCCCTCGCCGGGCATATATTCCGTGGGGTCGGCGGAGATGCCGTCCAGCGTCATGGCGAAATGCAGGTGGCTGACCTGGTTGACCTCGCCCAGCGCCGTGGCGCCCACGGTGCCGATCACGTCGCCCATGGCCATGGTCTGACCCAGAGTCACTGGGGGCTGGTCGGCCAGATTGGAGTACACGCTGTGCACGCCGTTGCCGTGGTCGATCTCCACGGTGGTGCCCAGAAGGTCGTCGTTCTCCACCCGGCACACCGTGCCGGCCGCCGTGGCCAGCACCTGGGTGCCCGCGTCGCAGGCGATATCCAGGCCGTCATGGGTCCGCCAGTCCGCCATGGTGCTGTCGTACAGCAGCGTCTGGATGGACCAGGGCCGGTCCACGGTGCCCTGGACGGGCCAGATATACTCTGTCACCGTCTCGGAGAATACCGCCTGGGTCTCAGGCTCAGACTGAGCCTCCGTCTGGCTGTCCTCCTCCGGCTCGCCGGCGTTCGCATCCTCCGTCTCCACGCCCTCCGAGGTGATCACGGTCTCCGGCTCCGGGGCCGCGTACATCGTATCCTCCGCCGGGATCATGGTGGTGAACACGCCGGAGACCTGCTCCGCCGGTTCCTCTGCCGTCACATCTTCTACATTAGTCCCCGCCTCGGTGAACAGGATCCATACGGATATGCCGATCACCGCGGCGCACAGGAAAAGGACTATGTAGAAGCCCTTTCCCCCCAGGGACCCGGCTGCGCCGGACCCATGCTTTTTTTCCATTTGCGTTGACCCTCCAAAAGAATTGGTGTTTCCGAGGGTTATTGTTGCCCTGGAAACACCAATTTATACAGTTTGTGGGGTCAGGCTGGATTTTTCTTACTTCTTGATGGAGAAGAAGGCGTCCATGCCCAGGTACTTGGCTACCTCGTCCAGCTCGTCCTCGATACGGAGCAGCTGGTTGTACTTGGCCACCCGGTCGGTGCGGCTGGGGGCGCCGGTCTTGATCTGGCCCGCGTTCACAGCCACGGTCAGGTCGGCGATGGTGGTGTCCTCGGTCTCGCCGGAGCGGTGGGAGATGACGGCGGTGTAGCCGGCGCGATGGGCCAGCTGAATGGCGTCCAGGGTCTCGGTCAGGGTGCCGATCTGGTTGAGCTTGATCAGCACGGAGTTGGCGACCTTCTTCTCGATGCCGGTCTTGAT
>CANRMG010000067.1 GCA_947631675.1 uncultured Oscillospiraceae bacterium | reverse complement strand
ATCATGTACAGCACCGACGCGTGGGGCTGGACCACGTTGGGGGAGAGCCCGCCGCCGTCCACCATGGCGTAATGGACCCGGCCCTGGGGCGGCATGTGCTCCCGCAGGTACTGCACGCCCACATTCATCAGCTCCACCGCGTCCAAAGCGGAGCGACCGTCATGGGGATTGGAGGCGGCATGGGCGGCCACGCCCTTGAACTTATAGAGGATCTGCACGCAGGAGTTGTTGGTGCCGGTCATGAGCTCGTTGGTGTCGCCCGGGTGCCAGCTGAGGGCGCAGTCCAGCTCCTTCCAGAGCCCATCCCGGGCCATGTAGGCCTTGGACGCGCCGCCCTCCTCCCCGGGGCAGCCGTAGAAGGTCACCGTGCCGGGCAGGCCGGTCTTTTGCAGAAAGTCCTTCACCGCGCAGGCCGCCGCGAAGGAGCCCGCCCCCAGCAGGTTATGGCCGCAGCCGTGGCCGGAGCCGTTTTTCACCAGCTCCTCCCGCTCCAGGGCCCCCGCCTTCTGAGAAAGGCCCGACAGGGCGTCGAACTCGCCCAGGATGCCGATGTGGGGCGCGCCGGAACCGTAGCTGCCGCTGAAGGCGGTGTCGATGCCGCAGAGGTTCTCCTTTACGGTGAAGCCCTCCTTTTTCAGGAGCTCAACGAACAGCGCCGCGGACTTATATTCCTTTAAGGACAGCTCCGCGTACTCCCATATGCTGTTGGAAAGGTCTATATACTCCTGGGCGTGGGCGTCCACATAGGCCGATATGGCCTTTTTCATCTCCTGCATATCCATTATCCGTAACTCCTTTCCGGCACAAAGGCCGCCTTTCCGGGCGGCCTCGTGTATGGTGTGTATAGTCAATAGAGTACCTTGCTCAAAAATTCCTTGGTCCGGGGATTCTGGGGGTGCTGGAACACCTCGTCGGGCTTGCCGCTCTCGGCGATGACGCCCCCGTCCATGAAGAGCACCCTGTCGGATACCTCCCGGGCAAAGCCCATCTCATGGGTGACGATGACGGAGGTCATGCCCGTCTTCACCAGGCCCTTGATGACCTCCAGCACCTCGCCCACCATCTCCGGGTCCAGGGCGGAGGTGGGCTCGTCGAAGAGCATCACGTCCGGCTCCATGGCCAGGGCCCGGACGATGGCGAGACGCTGCTTCTGGCCGCCGGAGAGACGGCTGGGGTGCTCGTTGGCCTTGTCGGCCAAGCCCACCCGGCTCAGCAGGTCCATGGCCTTCTCGTCGGCCGCCTTGGGGTCCACCTTCTTCACCATGGTGGGGGCGATGGTGATGTTCTCCTTCACGGACAGATGGGGGAACACGTTGAAGTGCTGGAACACCATGCCCATCTTCTGGCGGTGGACGTTGATGTCCACCTTGGCGTTGGTGATCTCCACGCCCTCGAAGAATATCTTTCCCTCTTCCGGCTTTTCCAGCAGGTTGAGGCAGCGCAGGAAGGTGCTCTTGCCGCCGCCGGAGGGGCCGATGATGGACACCACCTCGCCCTTGTCCACGTGCTCGGTCACGCCCTTGAGCACGTGCAGGGGCGGCTGGCCCTTGATCTGAAAGCTCTTATGGAGATCTTCAGTGCGGATCATCTCGGTATCAGTCACTGGCCTTCAGCCTCCTCTCGAACACGCCCAGCAGCTTGCTCAGCACGAACGTCAATACGAAGTAAGTCGCGCCCACTATCATCAGGCACTCCATGGTGAGGTAGGTGTTGCCCTTGACGATCAGGTAGGAGGTCATCAGGTCGCCCACGAAGAAGGTGGACGCCAGGGATGTCTCCTTGATGATGGTGACGAACTCGTTGCCCAGGGCGGGCAGGATGTTCTTGATGGCCTGGGGCAGGACGATCTTCCGCATGGTCTGGCCGCCGGACATGCCCAGGCTCCGGGCCGCCTCGGTCTGGCCCCGGTCCACCGCCTGGATGCCGGAACGGAACACCTCGGACACGTAGCAGGCGGAGTTGATGACAAGCGCCGCGCCCACGCTCACGATGTCCGGGATAGAGAAGGGCAGCAGCTTCGGCACCAGGAAATAGCCTATGTACAGCTGCAGCAGCAGCGGCGTGCCCCGGACCACCTCTACGACGGCGATGACCACCCAGTTCAGGGGCTTGAACTTCGCCATGCGGCCCAGGCACAGGAACGTGCCCAGCACCGACCCGGCGGCCACGGTCACCAGGGACAGCAGCAGCGTGATGCTCACGCCGGTCAGGAAAAATACCTGCCAGTAGTTTTGCAGGATCTTTACGATGTTGTTGAAATACTCAGTCAAGGATATATCCTCCCTCTGCGCGGACGTCGTTACAGGGAAAAGCGCACGGCCGGGATGCCCGGCCATGCGCTTGAAAGAACCGGTGTTTTATTCGGCGGCTTCCTCCGCCTCGGCGGGGGCCTCCTCCTCGGCCACGATGGCGTTGCCCTCGTCATCGTAGGACACGTCCTCGGCGGTCTCGACGCCGGCCAGCTCGTTGGCCTCGGCGGCCCACTGCTCATAAAGGCCCTCCTCCAGCGCCTTGGCCAGAATGGCGTTGACCTGCTCCGTCAGCTCGTCCGCGCCCTTCTGCATGATAAGGAGGTTGGCCTCCTGGCTCTCGTCGATCTCGAACATGAAGCCGGTCAGGGCCAGGGCGTCGTTGTTGGCCAGAACGGCCACGCTGTTCTCCTCCGCCAGGGCCAGCGCGTCGATGTTGCCGTTGCGCAGGGCCTCCACAGCGGTGCCGATGTCGGAGAACTGCTTGATGTTCACGCCCTCGGGCAGCTTCGTCTGGCACAGCTGCAGTTGCAGAGAGGCAGACTGGGCGCCCACCGTCAGGTCGGCAAAGTCCTCGGCGGTGGTCCACTCGCCCTCGTGCTCCTTCAGGGTGATGATCACCTGGCCGGTGGCGCCGTCGCCGGTGTAGTAGTTATCCGACAGGTTGAAGTTGGCCGCCCGCTCCTCGGTGTAGTGGTAGCCGGAGATGGACATATCCACCGCGCCGGTCTGCACGGCGGCCTGGCAGGCGTCGAAGCTCATGGGCTTGATGACCAGCTCCTTGCCCATCTCCTGGGCGATGAACTTGGCCAGGGAAACGTCGAAGCCAACATACTGGTCCTGGCCGGACTTGGAGGTGTCCACGAACTCCAGCGGGGCGAAGTCAGGGCTCAGGGCTACGGTCAGCACGTCCTCATCGGCAAAAGCGACAGTACCAAGGCTCGCCAGCATCAGTACGGCAAGGATCATAGAGATGATCTTTTTCATGATTCAAATCCTCCTTTGAAGCTCAGATCACATGGTTTGGATGGATACCTGCGTTTTCCGTCCGCTCTCCGGCGGCCTCCGCCCGATCCATATCGTTCATGGCGTCAGTATAATCCCGACGATCCCTGCTGTCAACTTAAAAATGAATTTTATTCGTAAGATCTGTATATTTTTTCTTTTTCGCACAAAGCTTTTCTCCAAATCAACGTCCGAGTATATGCACATTTTCACTAAATAATTTGCTACAATTATGAATTATTCAAAATTATATGAATATTTTACACTCAGCCGTCGATTTCTACATTCATCCAATTATGAATATTCTATGATAGCAACCCTCACCTTCCCTTTTCCCGTGCCCCGGTCATCCACATCCGCCGCCGTCACTTTTCTATTGACAGGAAGGCTGACATCACAGATAATATATTTAAATGTTGAAGCATCGGGAGAGGCTTCTGGCGGGGAGGCGTTTCCATGGCGGTACTTTTCTTTCTGTTTTGGGTCGTGCTGAACGGCCGGATCACGGCGGAGATCGCCGTGTTCGGGCTGGTGATCAGCGCGGCCCTCTATGTTTTTATGTGCAAGGTCCTGGACTGGCGGCCCCGCTATGACCTGCTGCTGGTCCGGAGCCTGCCCCTGGCGGGCCTGTACTTCGCGGCGCTGCTGCGGGAGCTCGTTCTGTCCAGCCTCACCATGGCCGGGTACGTGTTCAGCCACCGGGATATGCCGGAGCCGGTGCTGGTCAGCATCCATCCGCCTCTGAAGACCCCCTTCGCCCGGACGCTGCTGGCCAACTCCATCACCCTCACCCCCGGCACCATCACCGTGGCCCTGGAGGACGAGGTGCTGAAGGTCCACTGCTACGACGAGACCATGGCCCGGGACTTGGACGGCAGCGTGTTCGTGCGGCTTTTGAAACGATGGGAGGCGGCACTGTGAGGACGGATCTCGCGCCCTTTTTCGTGGGCTGTCTGGTGGTGCTGGCGGCGCTGACGGTGCTGTGCCTCATCCGGGCCATATTGGGCCCGAAGCTGGCCGACCGGATCATGGCCGTGAACATGATCGGCACCATGACCATCGCCATGATCGCCATACTGTCCGTGCTGCTGGACGAGCCCTCCCTGCTGGACGTGGCGCTCACCTACGCAGTCATCAGCTTCGTGGCGGTGATCGTGCTGGCGAAGATATACATCGGCATCTACCGTGAGAAGAAGGCCCTGGCCCAACAGCGCCGGGAAAAGGAGGAAAGGCCATGACCATCTCTCTTATGCGCTTCATCCCCGCGGCCCTGCTCATCGCCGCCGGCGTGGCCCTCATCGCCGTGAGCACCTTCGGCGTCTTTCGCATCCGCTACGTGCTCAACCGCCTGCACGCGGCCGCCATCGGCGACAGCCTGGGCATGCCCCTGACGGCGGCGGGGCTGGCCATCCTGTACGGCTGGTCCATGGCCACGATAAAGCTGCTGCTGGTGGTGGTCCTGTTCTGGCTGGCCTCCCCGGTGTGCAGCCATCTGCTGTCCAGCCTGGAGGTATCCACCAACGAGAAAGTGGAAGAGAATTGCCGCGTCGTCCCTCTCCCTGAGGAGGACGGGACGGACAGGGAAGGAGGCGGCGACTGATGGAGGCCCTTCGCATCATCCTGCTGGCGGCCCTTATCATCTGCGCCCTGGCGGCCAGCTTTTCCAAACGGCTGCTGGTGGCCGTGTCCATCTACATGGCCTTCAGCCTGGTCATGGCCGTCATATGGCTCATCCTCCAGTCCCCGGACCTGGCCATCACCGAGGCCGCCGTGGGCGCGGGCGTGACGGGCATGCTGTTTTTCATCCTGCTCAAGAAGATACGCTCCATCCAGACCACCTTCCGGGACGAGGCCGGGACGCCTCCGCCGGCGGGGACGACGAGGACTGACCAATGGCAAGACGGGATCCAAAATACGATACCGGCCCCTGGGGGCGCTTTGCCCGCTGGCGGAAGGGGGAATACGACCCCTCCGCCGGCCGGCTGGAGACCCGCGCCCCGGAAAAGGAGCGCTCCGCCGGCCGGGACGCCCGGCTGCTGCGCCAGTATGCCGCCCGGGAGCATCAGCCTTCTGAGGCGTATACCCTGGGCCTTGAAAAGCGCCTGAGCGGCTTTCACCGACTGTACCGGCTCGGGGCCGCGGTGCTGGCCATAGGGCTGGCGGCGCTGCTGCTGGTGACGGTGAGCTATCTGCCCGCCTTTGGGGACGTGTCCGCCCCGGAGAACAACGGCGTGGCCCGCCGGTACATCGAGCAGGGCCTGAAGGAGACCGGCGCGGTGAACGTGGTGGCAGGCATGATCCTGGACTACCGGGCCTTCGACACCTTCGGGGAGAGCTGCGTGCTGTTCATCGCCATGTGCTGCGTGGTGATGCTCCTGCGGGTGGACAAGGACGAGGACCCCCACTCCCAGGCGGTGGAGGATATGTCCGACCGGCACTACGAGCCCCGGCACGATGCGGTGCTGCAGCTGGCCGCCCGGGTGCTGGCCCCGCTCATCATCATCCTGGGCATATACGTTGTCCTGAACGGTCATCTCTCCCCCGGCGGCGGCTTCTCCGGCGGAGCCATCATCGGCACGGGGCTCATCCTGTGCCTGACCGCCTTCGGCTTCGAGCGGACAGGCCGGTACATGACCGAGCGGCTCATAAAATGGCTCACCGTGGGCGCCCTGGGCTTTTACTGCGCCGCCAAGAGCTGGTCGTTTTATACCGGCGCCAACCATCTTGACAGCTTCATCGGCCCCGGCGTCCCCGGCGCCATCCTCAGCGCCGGGCTCATCCCCTATCTGAACGTCTGCGTGGGCGTCGTGGTGGCCTGCACCATGTACTGCTTCTACGTGATGTTCCGGAAGGGAGGCTACTGATGGGCGGGAGCATATTCACAAACTATGAGGAGGTCGCGGCGGTCATCCTGTTCGTGATCGGTCTGGTGGACCTTCTCATGCAGCCGAACCTGGTGAAGAAGATCATCGGCCTGGACATCATGGACTGCGCGGTGTACCTGTTCCTGGCCGCCAAGGGCTATATCGCCGGCCGGGCCGCGCCCATCATCACCGACGGCATCCTCTCGGCGGAGCACTACATAAACCCCATCCCCGCGGGGCTGGTCCTCACGGGCATCGTAGTGTCCGTATCCGTCAGCGCCGTGCTCATGGCCCTGACCATATGCCTCTACCGGAAGTACCACACCCTGGACCTGGACGAGATCATGATGGTCCTGCGCCGGCAGGAGGCCGAGGAGACGGCCCGTCTGACCCGGGAGACGGCGGAGGAGGGTGAGCTATGAGCTTTGTACAGAACGCGCCCTTTTTCTGCATCGTCGGGTCCATGGCCGCGGCCATCGTCTCCCTCGCCCTGCCAGGCAAGGCCGCCCGCTGGCTGCACCTGGCAGTGACGGGGGCCGTGCTGGTCCTGTCCCTGGCGCTGCTGCGCTGGACTGCCGTCGACGGCGGCAGGAGCTACACCTACATGATGGGCCACTATCCCGCCCCCTGGGGCAACGAACTGCGTGTCGGCCCCCTGGAGGCGGCGATGGCCGCCTTTTTCGCCCTGCTGATGCTCCTGGCAGTGCTGGGCGGGCTGCGGCACATCGACCGGGAGATCCCCGCCTCCAGGCAGAACCTCTATTTCATCCAGCTGGACCTGCTTTTGAGCTCCCTGCTGGCGCTGATCTACACCAACGACCTGTTCACCGCCTACGTGTTCATCGAGATATGCACCATCGCCGCCTGCGGCCTCATCATGGCCCGGCGGACCGGGCGGGTGTACGTGTCCGCCATGCGGTACATGATCATGAGCCTGGTGGGCTCGGGCCTGTTCCTCATAGGCCTTTCCCTTCTCTACGCCGTCACGGGCCACCTGCTGATGGCCCCGGCGGAGCTGGCCCTGGCCTCTCTCATGGCCCAGGGGCAGTACACCCTCCCCCTGATGGTCATTTTGCTGCTCCTGACGGTGAGCCTCGCCATCAAGAGCGGCCTGTTCCCCTTCCACACCTGGATACCCGACGCCTACAGCTACACCACCCCCGCCGCCTCGGCGGTGCTCTCCAGCCTGGTGAGCAAGGGGTATATCCTGCTGCTGGTGAAACTGATGGTCCGGGTGCTGCCCTACGCCTCCGAGGTGGGCCGGCGGATGACGGACGTGCTGTTCGTCTTCGGCGTGCTGGGCATGATCATGGGCTCGGTGTACGCCATCCGGGAGATGGACGTGCGGCGCATGACCGCCCTGTCCTCCGTGGCTCAGATCGGCTACGTATACATGGGTCTGGGCCTGGGCACCAGCGCGGGCACCGTGGCGGCGCTGTTCCATATCCTGTCCCACGGGGCCATGAAGAGCCTGCTGTTCATAAGCCTGGCGGGCCTGACGGACGCCTCCGGGGGCCGGTCCGACCGGCTGGCCCTGAAGGGCGCCGGCTACCGGGACAAGCTGGCGGGCCTGGGCTTCACGGTGGGGTCATTGTCCATGATCGGGATGCCGCTTCTGACGGGCTTTGTGTCCAAGTACGCCTTCGCGGCCGCCGCCACCGGGGCCACGCCCCTGAAAATGATCGCGGCCTGGACAGCCCTGGCCGTGAGCACCACCCTTAACGCGGTGTATTTCATGCGGACCGTGCTGGTGCTCTACACCTCCGTGGACGCCTCAAAGCGCCGGACGGAGGGGCCGCGCCCCTCCCGGACGGAGCGGGCCGCGGCGCTGGGGCTGATCGGACTGAACGTGGCGCTGGGCGTGGCCTCGCCGCCGGTGCTGGACATACTGGCCCGGGGCCTGGCCCTATTCGGATAAGGGGAGGGACGCAAGATGCTGGAAGGATATACGATGGCGACCTCGATGCCGGCTTATCAGCTGCTGCTGCCCCTGGCACTGAGCCTGGCGGGCGGCCTGGCGGTAGGTCTCCGGCGGTGGAAGAGCCGCCGGGCCATGCTGGGCCTCACGGCGGCGGTGCTGGCGGCGGACCTCCTCGTGACCGCATACATCTGCCTCTCCCCGGCCTGGCAGAGCCTGCCCCTGTTCTCTGTGACCGAGGGGCTGCAGGTATACTTCTGCGCCGACCGGCTGGGCCGGTTTTTCGCGCTCCTTTTCGCCTTTGTGTGGCTGATGGCAGGCCTGGCCGCCTTCGAGTACATGGAGCACAGCCGGGACAACGGCCGCTTTTTCTGCTTCTACCTGATCGTGGGGGGCGTGCTGAACGCCGCCTGCTGGGCGGGGAACTTCTTCACCTACTACCTCCTCTTTGAGATGATGACCCTCACCAGCATGACCCTGGTGCTCCACGACCTGACCCACGAGGCAGTGATGGCAGCGCTGAAGTACCTGTTCTACTCCATCGGCGGGGCGTTCCTGACCCTGTTCGGCTTTTTCCTGTTCATGTCCCAGGGCGAGACCCTGGCCTTTGCCCCCGGCGGCAGCCTCACATTGGAGGCCCTCAGCCCCATCCAGCTGACGGCGGTGTTCCTCATGATCCTGGGCTTCTCCACCAAGGCGGGCATGTTCCCCCTGCACGGGTGGCTGCCCACGGCCCACCCGGTGGCCCCCGCTCCCGCCTCGGCGGTGCTGTCCGGCGTGATCACGAAGGCCGGCGTGCTGGGCGTGATACGCACGGTCTATTACGTGGTGGGCCCGGCCCTTGTCCGGGGCACCTGGGTGCAGACGGCGTGGATCGCGCTCACCCTCATCACCGTATTTATGGGCTCCATGCTGGCCTACCGGGAGGACGTGCTGAAAAAGCGCATGGCCTACTCCACCGTGAGCCAGGTGAGCTACGTGCTGTTCGGGCTGTCTCTCTTGCATCCCGTGGCCTTCGTGGGGGCGCTGCTGCACGTGGTGTTCCACTCCCTCGTGAAGGACACCCTCTTCCTCTCTGC
>CANRMG010000066.1 GCA_947631675.1 uncultured Oscillospiraceae bacterium | reverse complement strand
GCCTGACCTTCGGCGGCTCCCTGGCCCGGACCCAGGCCACCGGCTACGGCCTGTGCTACTACGCCGCTGAGGCGCTGAAGCATCTGAAGGATACCAGCTTTGAGGGCAAGACCGTGATCGTCTCCGGCTCCGGCAACGTGGCCCAGTACGCAGCGGAGAAGGCCACCCAGCTGGGCGGCAAGGTAGTGGCCATGAGCGACTCCCAGGGCTATGTCTACGACCCCAAGGGCATCGACCTGGACGTGCTGTTCGACATCAAGCAGAACCGCCGCGCCCGCATCAGCGTCTACGCCCAGGAGGTCCCCGGCTCCGAGTACCACGAGGGCTGCAAGGGCATCTGGAACGTGAAGTGCGACATCGCCCTGCCCTGCGCCAGCCAGAATGAGATGGACGCCGACGGTGCCAAGGCCCTGGTGGCCAACGGCTGCATCGGCGTGTTCGAGGGCGCCAACATGCCTCTGACCCCCGAGGCCATCGCGGTGGTCCAGGGCGCGGGCCTGCTCTACAGCCCCGGCAAGGCCTCCAACGCCGGCGGCGTGGCCACCTCCGGTCTGGAGATGACCCAGAACTCCATGCGCCTTTCCTGGTCCTTCGAGGAAGTGGACGAGCGGCTTCATACCATCATGACCAACATCTATCAGGCCTGCTACGACGCTTCTGTGGAGTGCGGAAAGCCCGGCGACCTGATGGTGGGCGCCAACGTGGCCGGCTTCCTGAAGGTGGCCGAGGCCATGATGGCCCAGGGCATCGTGTGAGTCACTGAACAGCAAAATATAACGCGCGGCAGCCGGAATGGCTGCCGCGCCTTTTCTACGGAAAGATAGCGTTTACTTGGTAAATGTGAGGTCCATGTCGACCGTGTCCTGGTCATCGTCTTCATCATAGAGCACCGACGCCGGGACGCTGCCCCGCAAGGTAACGGACTGTACCGCCGCCGGGTCCACCAGCCGGTTGAACACTTCGCGCTGCACGCCGCTCTCGTCGACGAAGCCGAAGATGGTGTTATTCATATTCGCCTCCCCGCCGCTTATGACGTACTCGCTGCCGTCGGCATAGTGGATCGCCATCTCGCTGATCGAGAAATTTTCCATAACATATTCTCCCGGCGCCGTGAGTTCCAGTCCCATGGGGGACACGCGGACCGTCCAGCCCTCCTCCGCAGTCAGCTCCACGGCCTCCGCCGGCTCCGGCAGGGGCACGGTGAGGCGGTATTCCTCCGGTATTTGGTTCGCCAGCTGCTCCTCCAGCGGGATGTCATTTCCGGTGTGCTTGCCGAAAAAGTAGAAGTCCAGCGCCTCCGGCTGCACCTCCTCCACGGCGAGGGTGAAGTAGGACCGGCCCTCCAGCCGGGTGTCCGTCACCGACGTGAGGGAATCATAGCTGTCCACGGTCATCATCGCTGCGACCAGAGACTCCCACGTGATGGGCGTGGAGACGGCTCCGGAGGGCATGATGCTGGGTCCGTTCTCCAGATAACCATTTCCGTCTCCCACATCTACCCAGTCGTCTGCCCACTGGTAAAAGCCCATTACTTCATTCATCATCTGGACATCGGGCAGACCGTTGGGGTTTTCGATGATGTAGGTCAGCGCGCCCACGCCGTTTTCCGACCAGGCGATGTCCTCCACTGTGCAGGTATAATCCCCCACGGTGATGGACTTGGCCGCCTCCGCCACCTTGTCACCCAGAAGGGCCTGGGCCTTCTCCTGGTCCACAGGCTCTCCCTCCACGGTGATCTCCATAGAGGTACTGTTCCCCTCCTCGTCCCAATGGTCCAGCGGGATCTCATAGGTCTGCTCTCCGGCGTCTGGACCGCCGAATATCTTTTCAAAGAAATCCGTGTAGTTCGCCACAGCATAGGCGGTTGCGCCCAGGGCCAGGATCAGAGCCGCGGCCAGGGCCAGCACGGCGAGCCGCTTTATCGGTTTTTTGGAATGCATCGTTTGCTCCTTTCTCATGTTCGCCTCCACCTGCCGGAGAAATCCGGCGTCGGGGGGCTCGGTGTCCCCGAGGGCGCAGCGGAGCAGACGGTCCATGTCGTCGTATTTATTTGTCATGTTCCATCAATCCTTTCTTCACCATTTGGCGCGCGGTAAAAAGGCGGTACTTCACCGTTCCCTCAGGTAGCTTCAAAAGCTGTGCGATCTCTGATACTTTCATTTCTGAAGCGTAGAACAGCACCGTCGGGATACGGTATTTTTCCGGCAGGGCGTCCACCTGTCGGCGGACGAGCCGGCGTTCCTCCCGGGACAGGAGGTCCTCTTCCAGGTCGCCGCCGCTCACGTCGTTTTCCTCCAGCGGGGCGCTGGGCGCGATGCGCTCCCGGCGGGCGTATTTTCGCTTTCTGTCCCGCCAGAGGGACAGCGCCGTGGAAAACAGCGCCTGCCGGAGACCGTCTCTGTCCGCCAGCGTTTTGGGCGACTGCATGATCCTGAGAAACGTGTCCTGAAAGAGGTCCTCCCCATCCTCCCTGGTAAAGGCAAGGTTACGGCAGAACCGGTATATATCCCCGCCGTACTCCTGCAGCAGGAAGGCCGGATCGGTGTTGACTTTTGCGCGCAAGTCGTTCAAGGTCGTTCTCCTTTCGATGCTGTACACCTGTATATCGGCGCGGCACCGGAAAAGGTTTGATTTTTCTGACGCATATAAAAAGAGGCATCCCGGCCCAGGCCGGAATGCCCCTTTTTATGTTGAAACGATTATCTGCTCAGGGCGTCCTTGTGGTACACCTTCCTGCGCAGGATGAAGTAGGCGGTGAACATCATAATGCCTGTCAGGACCCAGGAGATGGGATACACATTCATGAGCGAGGCGAAGTTGTCGGTGTTCGGGAACAGGATGAACACCCATATGAGCCGCAGGATGCAGGAGCCAAACACGGTGATGATGGCCGGTGTCAGGGAGTACCCCACCCCGCGCAGGGCTGCGCCGGTGACCTCATAGCTCACCGCCAGCCACGAAAACGTCTCTATATGGGTGATGCGGATGAGAGCGTAGTCTATGACGGCGGGTTCGATGGTGAATATGCGGATGAAGAAGTTCCGGCCCAGCACGAACATGGCGCACATGGCCCCGGAGCAGAGAAAGCCCGCCGCGAGACTCAGGCGCAGCACCTTTTTGCACCGGTCGAACTGGTGGGCGCCGTAGTTCTGGCTGACGAAGGTAACGGTGGCCTGGTTGAAGGAGTTGGTAACGTAGAAGGTAAAGGACTCGAAATTCTGGGCCGCCGCGGAGCCCGCCATGGCGTCGGAGCCGAAAGAGTTGACGGCGGACTGAATGCACACGTTGGAAAGAGAGAACACCATGCCCTGGATGCCCGCGGGCACGCCGATGCGCACCACCCGCATGAGGATGTCCTTATTGATGCGCAGTTTCCTGGGGTAGAGGCGTATCTCACCCTCCTCCCGCAGGAGGAAGAAGATGACGAGCCCGGAGCTCACGCCGTTGGAGAGCACCGTGGCGATGGCCACGCCGTCGGCGCTGCGGTGGAAGACGATCACGAACAGCAGGTTCAGGCACACGTTTATGATGCCCGCCAGGGTAAGGCAGTACAGCGGCCGGCGGGTATCCCCCACGCTGCGCAGGATCGCGGAGCCGAAGTTATAGACCATGATGAAGGGCATGCCCAGAAAGTAGATGCGCAGGTACAGCACCGACAGGTCCAGCACGTCCTCCGGCGTGCCCATGACCGTCAGGATGGGCCTGGCGGCCACCTGCCCCAGGCAGAGCAGAAACGCGCCGCTTATGAGCGCCAGGGTGATGACGGTATGGACCGCCTCTTGTATCTCGTGGTCCTTCCGCTGGCCGATGAAGTTGGCGATGACCACATTCCCGCCCACGGACAGGCCCACGAAGAGGTTGATGAGCAGGTTGATGACAGGACTGTTCACCCCCACGGCGGCCTGGGCCTGATAGCCGGCAAAGCGGCCGGCCACGGCCACGTCCGCGGAGTTGAAAAGCTGCTGCAATATGCTGCTGGCCGCCAGGGGCAGGGCGAAGAGCAATATCTTCCCCAGCAGGGGGCCGTGGAGCATGTCTATTTGGTTGGAGCGATGCGTTTGGGTCTTCATTTCACTTGGTTTCCCAGTCCTTTGCCCGTTCTATGGCTCTGTGCCAGCCGGCCATGAGCTTTGCCGCCCTCTCCGGGTCCATGGACGGCGTGAACTGCCGCTGGGTCCGGCGCAGAGACTGCACCTGGCCCATGTCGGTCCACACCCCGGCGGCGAGGCCCGCCAGAAATGCCGCGCCCAGAGCCGTGGTCTCCACGGTCTGGGGCCGGTCGATGGGCCGCTGCAATATGTCCGCCTGGAACTGCATCAGTATATCCGACACGGACGCGCCGCCGTCCACCCGCAGCACATCCATCTCATTGCCGCCGTCGGACTCCATGAGCTCTATGAGGTCCGCCACCTGGTAGGCGATGCCCTCCAGCACCGCCCGGCAGAGATGGGCCTTGCCCGTGCCTCGGGTGACGCCCACCAGGGCGCCCCGGGCGTAGGGGTCCCACCAGGGGGCGCCGAGACCCGTAAAGGCGCTGACCATGTATACGCCGCCGGTATCGGGGACCTGCTCGGCCAGTACGTCGCACTCGTGGGCGGTAGAGATGAGCCCCAGCTCATCCCGGAGCCACTGGATGGAGGAGCCTGCGTTGAACACGCTGCCCTCCACGGCGTAGGTGGCCTTTCCCCCCACCTGCCAGGCCACGCTGGTGAGAAGGCCGTTCTGGCTGCGGGGGGCGGTCTCGCCCACGTTCATAAGGGTGAAGCAGCCAGTGCCGTATGTATTCTTGGCCTGACCGGGCAGGATGCAGCCCTGGCCCAGCAGCGCCGCCTGCTGATCTCCCGCCGCGCCGCATACCGGTATGCCCTCCAGCTGTTCCAGGCCGGGAAGGCTCCGCTTTACCGTGCCGCATCTGCCGGAGTTGGGCACGACACGGGGCAGCATAGCCATAGGCACGCCCAAAGCCCGGCACATATCCTCGTCCCAGGCCAGACGGTCGATGTCAAAGAGCATGGTCCGGGAGGCGTTGGAGGGATCCGTCACGTGCTCTCCGGTGAGGTTCCAGATGAGCCAGGTATCCACCGTGCCGAACAGGAGCTTGCCGGCTTCTGCCCTCTCCCGGGCGCCGGCGACGTTATCCAGTATCCACTTGATCTTCGTGCCGGAGAAATAGGGGTCCGGCACCAGGCCCGTGGTGCGCAATATCTGCTCCCGCATGCCGTCAGCCAGAAGCTGGCGGATGGTGGGCGCGGTGCGGCGGCACTGCCAGACGATGGCGTTGTAGACGGGCTTGCCCGTGTCCTTATCCCAGACGATGGTGGTCTCCCGCTGGTTGGTGATGCCGATGGCGGCCACGTCCGCCGCGGACAGCCCGGACTTTTCAAAGGCCGCGCCCAGGGCGTGGAACTGGGTGTTCACGATGTCCATGGGGTCGTGCTCCACCCAGCCGGGCTTGGGGTAGTGCTGCTCAAAGGGGTACTGGGCCTGGGAGACGATGTTCCCCTCCCTATCAAAGATGATGGCCCGGGAGCTGGTAGTGCCCTGGTCCAGAGCGATCACATAGCCTTGCATAAGCACGCCTCCTCGTTGACGAATGGATGGGGATATTGTAAAATATAGCTGTAAGCAACTAAGGATTATAACACGTGGGATGGTGTATTGCTATGGGCAAAATGAGCGATTTTTCATTTCTCTCCTCCGATGATGTTCATCAGATACACTGCCGCCTCTGGGAACCGGCCGGCGAGGCCAAAGCTGTGGTCCAGCTGGTCCACGGCGTGGCGGAGTATATAGCCCGCTATGACGCCTTCGCGAGCTTCCTCACAGACCACGGCTACGCGGTGTGCGGGGACGACCACCTGGGCCACGGAGAGAGCATCAACGACGACACGGAATTGGGCTGGTTCTCCGACGAGAAGGGCTGGAAACACCTGGTGGATGACGAAAAGTGCCTCCATGACCTGCTGGCGCAGAAGTATCCGGGCAGGCCTCAAGTCCTTTTCGGCCACAGCATGGGCAGCTTCATCGCCCGGACCTATCTGGGCGTATACCCCGATGGGTGCGACGCCTGCGTCCTGTCCGGCACCGGCCGCCAGGCGGGCATCGTCTGCGCTGTGGGCAAGATACTTGCCAGGCGGGAGATCAAATCCCATGGCAGCAAGTACCGCAGCCCCACCCTCCAGAAGATCGCCTTCGGCAGTTATCTGAAGCGGATCGAGGACCCCATCGGCCCCAACGACTGGATATGCCGCGATGAAAACGTCATTCGGGCCTATGACGCGGACCCCCTGTGCGGCTTCACCGCCACGGCGGGGCTCATGTACGACATGATGGACGGCCTTTCCATCATCGGCCGGACGGATCACATGGCGAAGATGGACAAGGCCCTGCCTGTCCTCTTTATCGCCGGCGGCGAGGACCCGGTGGGCGCCTACGGCAAGGGCGTGCAGACAGTAGCCGGCCAGTTCAAAAAGGCAGGCATGCAGGATGTGACTGTGGAGCTCTACCCAGGCTGCCGCCACGAGGTGCTGAACGAGCTGGAAAAGGAAAAGGTCTGGTCCAACGTGCTGGCCTGGTTGGAAAAGCACATATGAAACCAGGAGGCGAAAGCCTCCTGGTTTTTCATTCAGTTGGCGCTGCCCTTCATCTGCCGCTGGCGGGCCAGGTTGATCATGCCCTCCTGCATATCGTTCAGATTCTGGAGCATGCGCCCCGCGCCGTAGGCGGTGCAGGAAAGGGCGTCGTCCACCAGTACGGCCTCGATGCCCGTCTGTTCGGTGACCAGCTTGTCCAGACCCCATATCTGGCTGCCCCCGCCGGAGAGGACGATGCCGTTCTGGGAAACGTCCCCCACAAGCTCCGGCGGCGTGCGCTCCAGGACCATGTGTATGGCCTCCATGAGCTGGGCGATGGGCTCCTCCAGGGCCTCGATCATATCGGCGGAGCTCACCGTGACGCTCCTGGGAAGGCCCGTCACCAGGCACCGGCCCTTGACCTCCTCATAGGACACCTCCGGCCGGGGGTGGACACAGCCGATGGAGAGTTTCAGTTCCTCCGCGGTGCGCAGACCGATGAGGAGGTTATGCTTTTTGCGGATATAGCGGACGATGGCCTCGTCAAAGGCGGCGCCGGCGGTCTTGATGGACTGTTGCTCCACCACGCCGCCCAGGCTCACAACGGCCACCTCCGTGGTGCCGCTGCCGATGTCCACCACCATGTGGCCGTCGGCCTTGGCAATGTCGATGCCCGCGCCCACGGCGGTGGCTAGGCTGGCCTCTTTAAGATACACCTTCCGGGCGCCGGCCTCGATGGCCGCGTCGATGAGGGCGCGCTCCTCCACGCCGGTGATGGAGCCCGGCACGCAGATGAGCACCCGTGGCTTGAAGAGGCTGAAGGACGTGATGCGGCCGATGAACTCCTTCAGCATCCGGGCCGTCATGTCGTAGTCGGAGATGACTCCCGCCACGATGGGGCTGATGGCGACGATATTGGCCGGCGTGCGGCCCAGCATCTTCTTGGCCTCCTCGCCGATGCGCAAAAGCCGGCCGTTGGTGCTGTCCAGGGCCACCAGGGACGACTCGCGCAGCCGTATGCCCCGGCCCCGCACGTACATCAAGGTGGTCATGGTGCCCAGATCGATGGCGATGTCTCTTTCAAAAAACAGCATATCTATCTCCTCCTCAGACGTTAGGTCCTATGGATATATCTTTGTCTTTTTGCTCCGGCCGCGAGCTGGCGAGGGTGGCGCAGCGGACCTCCTCTGCCCCGGCCATGAGCAGGGTCTTGGCGCACTCGGACAGCGTGGAGCCCGTGGTGACGATGTCGTCGATGAGCAATATGCGCTTTCCCTCGATGAGAGCCGGGTCAATGACCCGGTAGGCCCCGGCGATGTTGGCCCTGCGGGCCGCCTCCGCGCCGGTCATGGACTGGGCCTGCACGCCCCGGCGCTTTTTGAGCACCGGCACACACTCCCGCTTCAGCCGCCGGCCCACGTCCCGGGCGATCAGTTCCGCCTGGTCGTAGCCGCGGCTCCGCTTCCGGCCCGGGTCAAGAGGCACCCAGGAGAGGATGTCGTACTCACCCTCCAGCTGCTCGTAGATCACCGCCGCCACCAGATCGCCAAATACGGGCGCATAGGCCTGGGCGCCGCCGAATTTATAACGGTGGATGGCCTCGCGGACGTCTCCTTCATAGTAAAGCGCCGAGATGCACTCGGAGAAGAAGTCGCCCTTTCGCCGGCGGCCATCCTCCGTCCGGGGCAGCTTCGCCTCGCAGGCGGGACATGCCCGGGGCGGTCCCGGCGGCAGGAACCGTCGACAGAACACGCACCGGCTGGGATAGAACAGGTCCAGCAGGACGTCCGTGATCTTATATCTCATCGTTCAGACGGAAGCGAAGGCCGCTGTACCGCTTGGCCCGGCGGGCGTTGGCCGTCATATATCGAACGGCCTCCTCATCCCCCACCATTACCAGAAGCTCCGCCGCCCGGGTGACGGCTGTGTACAGAAGGCTCCTGTACATGAGCTGGGGCGCGGCCCGCACGGCGGCCAGCACCACGGCCCGGTACTCGCTGCCCTGGGCCTTGTGCACCGTGGTGGCCCAGGCGTGGTCCAGCTCCGAGGCCTGCTCATAGATATAGGTGGTCATGCGGCCGTCAAAGTCGATGACGAAGCTCTCCGACGCCGGATCGATGGATCTTATGTAGCCGATGTCCCCGTTGAAGATACCGTAGCCGCTGCCCTGGGCCTGGCTCTTCCAGGGGATGTCATAGTTGTTTTTGACCTGCATCACCCGGTCGCCCTCCCGGAACACGCGCCCGGCGTACTCAAATTCCTGTTTATCCACGGCTGGGGGATTGAGTGCTTCCTGGAGCCGCTTATTGAGCTCCTCGGTGCCGGCCGCGCCCTTTCTCGTAGGGGTGAGGACCTGTATCTGACCGGATGGGATGGCCATGTTTTTGGGAAGGCGCTCCTTGCATAGGGACACGATGGTCTCCGCCGCGTCCTCGGCCTCCCGTCGGCGCAGGAAGAAGAAGCCGTCCCGGTTGGCCCGCAGGTCGGGCACCTCCCCCCCGTCGATATGGTGGGCGGCTAAAACGATGCGGCTGTCCACCTTCTGGCGAAAAATCTCCGTGAGGCGGACCGTCTCGGCCACGC